>CALGJN010000335.1:0-21222 GCA_937920185.1 uncultured Cellvibrionales bacterium
GGTGCTCTGGCCGGTCGACATCAAGGGCACACATCAAGGCCCCACATCAAGGGCCCACTTAAAGGGCCCACATTAAGCGCCCAGATTAAGCGCGACGGTTAAAAGCCAATCATCTAATAACCCTCACAGCGCGCATTGTGCGATCGATAAATACCCTGGACAGCATCAATCACGCGGCTGGCTGCCGGCGCGCAAGACTAGGCGACCCAACCGAGCGCGTTAAAGCGTCGGGTCGCTAGCATATGCCGGCCGGCGAATTGTCGGTTGACCAGCAAACCTTATAGTTCTGCGCGGGAGCGCTCTGATTTTGGATCGGCGATCGGGATCGCGCCGAGCAAATTTTTGGTGTAATCCTGTTGCGGCGCGCGCCACAGCGACTCGGTCGCGCCCTGCTCAATGATGGCACCGTGATACATCACCATGACGCGATCAGCGATGCTGCGAACCACCGATAAGTCATGGGAGATAAACAGCATGGTCAGGTTGTGGCGCTCGACTAGATCGATAATCAGCTCGAGGATTTGCGCTTGAATGGTCACGTCTAGAGCCGACACCGGTTCGTCGGCAATAATGAATTCGGGTTTGGTGGCGATGGCGCGGCCAATAGCAATTCGCTGGCGCTGCCCGCCAGAAAATTCGTGCGGGTACTTGCGGATAAAGGCGCGCGCCAAGCCAACGTCATCCATCAGCTGTTGCACGTGGGCATCGATGTTGCTGCGATTGGCAATGCCGTGAAACAGCAGCGGTTCAGCCAGCGTTTGATAGACCGTCATACGCGGATTCAGCGACGCGTAGGGATCCTGAAAAATCATCTGCATGCGCCGACGCCACGGCACCAACTGGCGACTGGAGAGACTGGCTAAATCTGTGCCATCAAAGTTGATAGTGCCGGTTTTGGTTGGCACCAACTGCAGTAGCGAGCGACCAAGCGTCGACTTTCCAGAGCCGGATTCGCCGACTATGCCGAGGATTTCACCGCGTTGAATATCCAGCGAAATATCATCGACCGCCTTGACCGTACGAACTTTGTGGCCAGAATAATCGTTAAACCAGGTGCAAATATGACTGGCTTGAATCAACGGCGCGTCCGGTTGAATACGCGAGTCGGTTTTTTTTGCGCCCTGCGGAATGGCGTCGAGCAGGCGCCGTGTATAGTCGCTTTGGGTGCGATAAAAAATATCCTCGGCGGTGCCAGATTCCATGGTCACGCCGTTGCACATGACCATAATTTTATCAGCGATGCCAGCGACCACGCCGAGGTCGTGACTGATAAAGATAACCGCGACATCACGCGAGCGCTGCAGTTGTTTGATCAGTTCGAGTATCTGCGCTTGAATGGTCACATCCAGCGCGGTGGTCGGTTCGTCGCAGATCAGTAAGCGCGGCTCGTTGATCAACGCCATGGCGATCATGACGCGCTGTCGCATTCCGCCTGAAAATTCATGGGGATAGCCAGCAAAGCGCCGGTCTGGATCGACAATACCGACCTCGCCGAGAAGTTGGATGGCGCGCAATTTTGCGGCCGCGCGCGTCTGACGTTTAGTCTTCACTGGGTGATGGATCAGCGGTTCGATCAGTTGCTCACCAATCGTTAAGTTGGGATTTAACGAGGTCATCGGATCTTGGAAGATCATGGCAATGTCGTTGCCGCGAAACTTGCGCATGCGCTCTGCCGAGCAATTGAGCAGGTCGCTACCATCAAACCGCGCAGTGCCGCTGTGGATGCGCGCTGGTGGTTTTGGCAGCAGATCTAACAGGCTGTAACAGGTCACCGATTTACCCGAACCGGACTCGCCAACGATTGCCAACGTCTCGCCCGCATCGACCGAAAAACTGACGTCATTCACCGCCACCACGACACCATCACGGGTGTCAAAGTGGACGCTGAGATTGTTTACTTCGAGTAGCGCCATGGGCAGCCTATTAATCCTTTGCGGTTCTTGGGTCGAGTGCGTCGCGCAGACCATCGCCGAGAAAATTCAGCGCAAACAGGGTTAGCGATAGAGCGATCCCAGGAAAGATCAGCAGCCATGGGTATTCTTCCATGGTTTCAACGCCATAGTTGATCAACAACCCCCAAGAACTCTGCGGTGGTTGAATACCCAGACCGAGAAAACTCAGGAACGCCTCGAGCAACATAACGCTGGGGATGGTCAACGTGGTGTAGACGATCACCGGGCCCAAGGTATTGGGGATAATATGCCGCCGGATGATGGTCCACTGCGGCAGGCCCAGCGAGTGCGCTGCCTCGACAAATTCTTGTTTGCGCAGCGACATCACTTGGCCGCGAACGATGCGCGCCATGGTCAGCCACTCGACCGCGCCAATCGCGAAAAACAGCAGCAGCATACTGCGGCCAAAGACCACCATCAGCAGGATAATAAAGATCATAAACGGCAGCGCATAGAGAATATCCACTAGGCGCATCATCACCATGTCGACGCGACCGCCGATGTAGCCTGCCACCGCGCCCCACACAACGCCGATCGCTAGAGCCACGGCGGTGGCGATAAAACCGACGGTGAGCGACACGCGGCCGCCCCACATGATGCGCGTTAGCATATCGCGACCAAATACGTCAGTGCCGAGCCAATGCTGCATCGACGGTGGCGTCGCGCCGAGCAACAAATCCTGCTGTTCGTAGCCGTAGGGCGCGATCCAGGGAGTCAACAAAGACACGATGCACAGCAGAATTAACAGTCCGAGGCCAGCCAGCGCCAGATGATTTTTACACAGCTTGATCCAGGCATCGCGCCATAGCGAGCTACCTTTTTCGATTGCTGGTGTGCCGGCTTCGTCGGTCATTCGGCGTCCCCCCGAACCTGTTGTCGCAACTTGGGGTTGAGCCAGATAGCCAGCATATCGGAGAGTAGGTTAAACAGGATGATCAGGGTGGCAAAAAACACCGTACTGCCGAGAATCATGGTGTAGTCGCGATTAAACGCTGCCTGTACATAAAAGCGGCCGAGACCTGGAATTTGGAAGATCGTCTCGACCACGAAAGAGCCGCCCAAAAGGCCGGCGAAGGCCGGGCCGAGAAACGCCACCACTGGCACCAGTCCGCCGCGTAACGCGTGCTTGCCGATGATGACAAACTCGGGCAATCCCTTGGCACGGGCGGTGCGAATGTAGTCCTGCGACAGGACTTCGAGCATACCGCCGCGCGACAGGCGTGCAATGTAGGCGGCGTAGCCGGTTCCCAAGGTGATCGCCGGAAGAATTTTGTCGCCGGGGATCTGCCCCCAACCAGAGACCGGTAACCATTCCAAATGGATGCCGAATATCAGCACTAGCAGCGGGCCGAGCAGAAACGACGGCATGCAGATACCGATCATGGCCGCCGACATCGGCACATAATCCTGCAGGGTATTCGGCCGCATCGAGGCGGTGACTCCGGCGAGTACACCGATAAATACCGCCACTAGCATCGCATAAAACCCCAATTCGGCGGTGGTCGGTAGGCCGGACGCAATGAGTTCGTTGACGCTGCGTCCGGGGTACTTAAACGACGGCCCTAAATCCCCCTTGAGCACATCGCCCAGATAGCTCACATACTGTTGCCATAGCGGTTGATCGAGATTGTATTGCGCCTCGAGCGCCGCCAGAACTTCGGCTGGCACCGCTTTGTCAGCCGAGAACGGGCCGCCGGGAGCGCTGTGAACCAGCATAAACGTCATGCTGATAACCACCAGCAGCACGGGGATTGCCTGAAGAAGTCGGCCTAGCGCAAACTTCAGCATTAATCACTGGCCGGCTGCAGGTAGATATCGCGAAAATAATTCTGATTGAGAATATTGCTGGCGACGTTTTTGACCGATGGGTGTACGAGATGCTTGCTGGTATAGGTGTAAATGGGGATAACCGGCAGATCTTCAAGCAGAATGGTTTCTGCGCGCTTAAAGATGGCACGACGCTCGACCTCGGTGGCGGCGCTGGGCGCCTGCTCAAGGATCAATCGATCGTATTCTGGGTTGCACCAACCGGTGCGATTGTTGCCGCTAGCGCAGAGCCACATGTCGAGAAAGTTGTTGGGGTCGACGTAATCGCCGATCCATCCGGCGCGCGAAATCTGATAGTCGCCGTTGCTCTCGCTGTCCAGATAGACCTTCCACTCTTGGTTGAGGAGTTTGACTTCGATATTTAAATGTTCGAGCCACATTTGTTGGATGGCGACTGCGACTTTGCGATGCGCTTCATTGGTGTTGTAGAGGATTTCGGTGACCGGAAAACCGTCGCCATTCGGGTAGCCAGCATCGGCGAGCAATTCACGCGCGGCAGCCGGGTCGAAACTGAAGGTGCTCGGTGGGTAATAGCCAAGGGTGTTCGGCGGGGTTATGGCGTAGGCGGGGATCTGTCCGGCTTTTAAGACCTTGTCGGTGATCAGTTGCCGGTCGATGGTCATGGCCAATGCCCGGCGCACTCGCAAGTCTTGGAGATGGGGTACGCTCATATTGATGCGATAAAAATAGGTGCCCAGATAGGGGTTGATCTGCAGCGCTGGATTTTTGTCGGCGCGGTAGGTCTCGACTTTGTCGATCGGTACATCGTCGGTGTAGTGCAACTGTTCGGCGCGGAACATACGCTCTTCGGTGGTTTGGTTCTCGGTCGGGTAGAACACCACGCGGTTGAGCCGCACATCATCGCTGGCGTAGTAATGGGGGTTTTTGTCGACGATCACCGAGCGGTTGATCTCCCACTCGGCCAGTTTAAATGGCCCGTTGCTGACCATATTGCCGGCGAAGGTCCAGCGAGTGCCGCGCTCGTCGGGCTCTCCATGCTGTTCGATGCTGGCGCGGTGGACTGGGAATAAACTGTAGTGATCGAGCAGCTGTAAAAAAAACGGGGCGGGGTTTTCTAAGGTGACCTGCAGGGTGAGATCGTCGATGGCGACGACGCCAACCTCAGAAAAATCCTCGATATCGCCTTGGTAATATTGTCTGGCATTGGCGATGGGAAAGTGCATGTAGGCGTAGAGATTACCCAGTTTGGGTTGCAGCGCGCGCCACCAAGACCAAACAAAGTCGTGGGCGTTGAGTACATCGCCATTTGACCAGCGGGCGTTGTCTCGAAGCGTAAAGGTATAGACGCGGCCGTCGTCACTGATGGTCCAGGCCTTGGCCATCCCGGGGATCGGTTTGAGAGTGTCGCGGTCTTTGAGTACCAAGCCCTCCATTAATGCACCGATAATGTGGTGCTCTGGCACGCCAGTGGCGATGTGCGGATCGAGCGCTTGGGGTTCGGCGCCGTTGCCCCAGTGCAGCGTGCCGGTGCGGTTGCCGGACTGCACGTTGGTTTCGGATTCGCCGCAACCGACAAAAAATAAGACCAGTAGCGTGGACGCAACAACTGACATCGGTGAACGCTTTAACCGCAACGGCGACTGCTTCATGGAGTTTTTATCCTTGTTTATTATGCGCCCGTTGTAGGGCTATCGCTGCGGCAGAGTGTACGCAAGGCGTCGTGAAATGGGAATAAAATCCGCGTTAAATTAGCCTTATAATCTGTCGCAATCTGGCTGATGGTGCCGTGCACGTAGCTCACTAGCGAGCGCCGGTTGCGCCTTTGCGTTGAAACCTTTATGGCGGAAACGCGCGATAGGTTAGTGCGCTAGCGTTTACAGGCAATTTCGTTTTTTTGGATGGCTTTGTGCGGCCAATCCATATGGCATACTATGCCTCCGGCGGGCACAGGACTATTCTCGGCGCCAGCTGTGATTTCCACTCATCGATAATCTAAGGCTCACCATGACACTGCTGCAACTCGAAGATTTTTTGAATGCTTGGGCCGACATGATGTGGAGTACGCCATTGGTGGTTTTACTGGTCGGTGGCGGTGTATTTTTTATGGTCTACTCGCGCTTTCGCCCCTACAGATATCTGCGCCATTCGGTGGCGCTACTGAGCGGCCGGTTCAGTGACCCCAATGACCCCGGTGACATCCCCCATGCGCAAGCCCTGGCAACCGCGCTCTCCGGCACCATTGGCCTGGGTAATATCGCCGGTGTTGCCATAGCCATTAGCATCGGCGGTCCCGGTGCGGTGTTTTGGATGTGGGTGACGGCCATCGTTGGCGTTGCGACCAAGTTCTATACCGCCTCGCTGGCGGTGATGTATCGTGGTGAGGACGCCGACGGCACCCTTCACGGTGGGCCGATGTACGTCATTGTCGAGGGGATGGGACGGCGTTGGTACCCGCTGGCTGCGCTGTTCGCCGCCGCCTGCCTAATTGGCGCGCTGCCGATTTTTCAAGCCAACCAGTTTATCCAGTTGCTCCGCGATGTGGTCGCCGTGCCGGCTGGCTGGGCGACGGCAGAACAGCATCTGATGTTTGACTTGATCGCCAGTTCACTGGTGGCGGCATTGGTGGCGATGGTAGTGATTGGGCGGATCGAACGAATCGGCAAGTTGACGGTGCGCTTAGTGCCGAGCATGGTCGTTCTGTATTTATTGATGACGCTGGCGGTGATGATCAACTATGCCGCAGATATTCCGGCGACGTTGTTGTTGATCGTCACCGATGCCTTCACCGGGCAGGCCGCCGCCGGGGGCTCTGTCGGCGCGGTAATTTTGATCGGCGTGCGTCGCGGTGCATTTTCCAACGAGGCAGGTATTGGCACCGAGTCGATGGCCCATGGTGCGGCGAAGACCGCGCAGCCGATTCGCGAAGGTCTGGTGGCTATGGTGGGGCCGATCATCGATACCTTGCTGGTATGTACCTGCACCGCGTTGATGATCCTACTCACCGGTGTCTGGCAGATGGACGGTGTCGAGGGCGTGACGCTGACAGCGCGCGCCATCGAGCAGGTATTCCCATTGACGGGTATGTATCTATTACTGATCATGGTCGGTTTGCTGAGCTTTAGCACCATGGTTACGATGTGGTTTTATGGCGTTAAATGCATGGGTTTTTTGTTCGGTAGCCACCGCCAGTATTGGTATACGCCGATCTACCTTGGTCTGTTAGTGGCAGGCGCGGTGGTCTCTATGGATATCGTCAATGGTTTGATTCTGGCGTCCTATGCCACTATGGCGATTCCAACGATGATTAGCGCCCTTTATCTCGCCCCGCGGGTCAACCGAGCCGCCGAACGCTACTTTGCCGAATTGGCAAAATCGACTGGCCGTAATTAAGATACCAACGGAAACTTGCGATTGCCGCCAAGCCGGCTGCATATGACAACTGCTGCGTTCAATCGGCGACCCGGTAGCCATTAGCATACCTCAGTGATTTTAAGGGAGACCCATCAAAGATCCGGTTGAGGTTTGCGTCTGAGTGTCTACATTCGAGTGGTTTTTTAGTAGACTTGGCACTCAGTTAATATGCAATTTTGAATTTTCCCAGGACACTGCAGAGTTTAGCGCGGCGAAAGAAAGGCGTTGGACACGTGGGCTGCGCGACAAGACACCTTGCGCGGGTGCTTTGGGCAACGGACAAAAACAAATTCACCAATTAGGAGACGACGATGAAATCAGGCAACAAGGTATTTTTTTCTGCGGCAGGTATAGCGTTTGCAGCAACAATCACAATGGCGCAGAGCGTTGCAGCGCAAGATAATCCGCAACAGGTAAAAAATACCGCAAAGATTGGTACGCTAGAAATGAAAGTGCAAACTCAGGAGGCGCAGGCAAACGTGCGGCATAAGATGTTGCAGAACAAGTTTGAAACGATGCAGCTCAAGATGGACGAGATGGAGGGAAAGCTTGATAAGCTAGAGAGTGAGGTCGCATTTTTACGCCGTATACGTAAATAGTTATCACTTTGTCGCTGCCAGCGGCACTGGGCATAAAAAGGGCTTAAAAGCGACATTTGACCGCCACTTTTAAGCCCGCCTAGCCGATAGAGCCAGCGCGCCCAAATGATTGAGCGCGCCCACAGCGTTTTAGAACAGGTCTGCGTTCATCACCTTGTTCCAAGCGCTGGCGAAGTCGCGGTGCATTTTTGCTTCGGCTCCATTCGATGCATACACCTCGGTAAGCGCTCTGAGTTGTGAGTTAGAGCCAAACACCAAATCGGCGCGGGTTCCTGTCCTGACCTTTTCTCCCGATACTCGGTCGGTGGCCTCGAACGAGTTACCCGTGCCATTGGGCGTCCAAGCCACCGACATGTCTAGCAATGTGTTGAAATAGTCATTGCTGAGTTTGTTGGCATCGTCGGTAAATAAGCCGTGGCCACTGGCGCTGATTGCTAGCGAGCGCATGCCGCCGACTAATACGGTCATTTCAGCCGCGGTAAGTCCGAGCAACTGCGCCTTATCCAGCATCATGTCTTCAGGTGATGCCTTCAAATCAGCTCGGTGGTAGTTCCTAAAGGCGTCGGACACGGGTTCGAGAACGTCAAACGATTCGACATCGGTTTGTTCTTGCGTTGCGTCGCCGCGACCGGGGGTGAAGGCGACGTCGATACCGGTGGCGGTTTCAATGCCAACGTTACCGGCGAGGACAATGATATCGGCGACCGATGCGCCGGTTTCGCTGGCGATACCCTCATAGATGGCCAGAGTTTTCGCCAGTTGCTCGGGTTTGTTGACCTCCCAGTTGCGCTGTGGCTCAAGTCGAATACGCGCGCCATTAGCGCCACCACGCATGTCTGAACCGCGGTAGGTCGAGGCGCTAGCCCAGGCCGTTTCGACCATCTCGCGAACGCTAAGGCCACTGGCAGAGATTTTTGCCTTGGCGCTAGCGACGTCATAGTTGGCGTTGCCGGCGGGTACTGGGTCTTGCCAAATTAATTCTTCCGACGGCACTTCCGGGCCCATGTAGCGGGTTTTAGGTCCCATGTCGCGGTGCAGCAACTTAAACCATGCACGGGCAAAGGCATCCGCCAATTGGTCTGGATTTTCGTGAAAGCGCTTGGATATTTTGAGGTACGCCGGGTCTTCGCGAAGCGCTAGGTCGGCGGTCGTCATCATGGTTGGCACGCGCTTTTCGGGGTTTTCTGCATCCGGTGCCATGTCCTCTTCCTTTTGACCGATGGCGTGCCACACAATCGCGCCCGCTGGGGTCTCAACCTGCTCCCACTCGTAGCCGAACAACAGATCGAAATAGCCATTGTCCCACTGCGTTGGATTGCTCGTCCACGCGCCTTCAAAACCACTGGTGGTTGTGTCTCGGCCTTGTCCAGAGCCGTGGGTGTTGCGCCAGCCGAGGCCCATTTGCTGCAGTGGCGCGCCCTCGGGTTCGGTTTTGACGGCGTCTTCTGGGCCGGCACCATGGCCTTTGCCAAAGGTGTGACCGCCGGCCACTAGGGCGACGGTTTCTTCATCGTCCATTGCCATCCGACCAAAAGTTTCCCGAATATCGTGTGCGCTGGCGCGCGGGTCAGGATTGCCGTCTGGGCCTTGTGGGTTGACGTAGATCAAACCCATTTGCACCGCGCCCAGAGGGTTGTCGAGTTGCCGCTCGCCCTCGTAGCGTTTGTTGTCTAGCCATTCTTTCTCTAGGCCCCAGTTGATGTCCTCTTCGGGACCCCAGATGTCCGCTCGCCCGCCGCTGAAACCAAAGGTCTTGCCACCCATTGATTCGATGGCGACATTGCCGGCCAATACCAGCAGATCAGCCCAGCTGACTTGTTCGCCGTATTTTTGTTTGACTGGCCATAGCAGGCGCCGCGCCTTATCCAAATTACCGTTGTCGGGCCAACTGTTTAACGGGGCAAAACGCTGTGCACCGGTACCGCCGCCGCCGCGACCATCGGTGGTGCGGTAGGTACCCGCCGCGTGCCAGGTCATGCGTATAAAAAATGCACCATAGTGACCATAATCTGCGGGCCACCAATCCTGAGAATCGGTCATAAGATCGTTGAGATCTTTTTTGAGTGCCGCATAATCGAGTTTCTTAAACTCTTCACGGTAGTCAAAGTCGGGTCCCATGGGGTTCGTTTTGTGGTCGTGTTGATGAAGAATGTTCAGGTTCAATTGATTGGGCCACCAATCTTTGTTGGACGTACCAGTGGTACTGTTGGTGGACATAGCACCGTGCATGACCGGGCATTTGCCCTCGGCTTCAGTGGACATAAAAAGTAACTCCCATGTTAATTAAAAAAGTACGCATCAGCCCACGTAATGTGCGCTGGTCGTCGCAGTATTTAAGCTTAATTATTATTTGCTGGTAGGAGTATAGCGCGAGTTGAGATACCATTAAATTTCAAATTAAAGAACGTTATGTTCGATTAAAACGAATCACGGGGGTTGCCCAATGATTACTTTCAAGCAAATTCAATACGCCTTAGCCGTTGCCAAGACGCTGCACTTTAAACAGGCTGCCGAGGCCTGCTTTATCAGTCCGTCGACGCTGAGCATGGCGATTGCAGATATGGAAGAACAATTGGGTATCAAGGTCTTCGAACGCAACAATAAACAAGTCATTGTCACGCCGCTGGGTCAGATGGTGTTGGCCAAAGCGCGCTACATAAAATTGCAGATGGACGATTTTTCCAAGCTTGGTCAGGTGCAGGCAGCACCGCTGAGTGGGCCCATTGCACTGGGTATTATTCCAACCGTCAGCCCCTATTTATTGCCCTTGGTACTGCCTAAACTCAAACAGTCTTATCCGGATTTACGCCTGAGAATTACCGAGGGACAGTCCAGCGCGTTGATCGAGCAAGTACAACAGGGAGAGATTGATATGGCGATCCTTGCGCTGCCATTCGAAGTCGGCGGTCTGTTGTCGTTTAAGTTTTGGCAGGAGGACTTTTACTACATTACGCACGCCGACAATATGAGCGCGGATAAGTGCGAGATCGATGCCGCAGAATTGGTGCAGTCGGAGTTGATGTTGCTGGAGGACGGGCACTGTTTGAAAGACCATGCAATGGCCGCCTGCAAGCTGACCAGTAACGCGCAATACACTATGAAAGTCTCTAGTTTGAGTACTCTGATTCAATTGGTCGCGGGCAATATGGGCTCTACCTTGGTGCCGCATATGGCGTTGGGGCAATTGCTCAACTCTAACCCATTGCTGGCTAAAGCCCACCTCAATCAGCCGAGTCCGCACCGTGAAATTGCCTTTATCGCGCGGCCCAATTACTCTGGGGTGGCCAATATTGAGCGTTTGGTAGAGGTTTTTACCACGGCATTAAAACGTACCATGGGTCCCGCCTGACCGCCGTGTTGGATGTCGATGCTTTAGCGCCATGCTGCGGTGCGCCATGGGGAGAGCATTTTGACTTCGCTAATAGACTGCACCGGGTGATTTGTGCGCTGGGATACAGCTATTTTTGAAGCATAAAATCACTGAGAATTCGGCTAAGTGTCTGCGCTTTTGACCACTGCAAAAAATGTCCGCCGCCGATATTGCAATGCGCTTGATCTCTGCATCCGGGAACTTTTTTGAGCCATATTTTTTCAAAGCCATTTGTTACCGGATCGTTGCCAGAACCAACGCACAAAAACGGTTTTTCAAAGCTTTCAAAAAATTCCCACGCCTGTTGCTGCGCATTCAAAGACGCATCGGGAATAGTGGGCACTTGGCTGGGCATCGCGCGAACCGCCATTTTATAGGCGGTGGAGGGATAGGGTGCCTCAAAGGCTTTGGAGATCGGAGTTTTAAAGGGCGAGATCGAGTCGAGGCCAAGCCTAATTAAGGTTAATTCAAGCGCCATCGACAATCGGTTGCGTCGCTCTATCATCGAGGATGCAATCAGGCCGGCGGGAACATCTGCGGTCTCCCAGGTGTATTTTTGCCAATAGGCAAAAAGATCGATGCCTGAATCACGCTCGAAACCGTTCATTTTACGCATGCGCTTCATCATGCTGAACAAGGTGATTTTTTTCGGGTCGGCGCGAAAGGCGTTGATTCTTTCAATCGTGCTGGCCGACACATTGGGGTTGTAGGGTAACCCCGTATTGCCAATCGCCACGCGGTCGAAACGTTCGCCGTGGTCGGCAATCATACGCAGACCGATTAAGCCGCCCCAATCCTGACCGAAGAAGCTGAGGTTTTTCAGTTGGTTTTTGATTAGCCATTGATTCATCCAATCGACTTGACGTTGATAGCTGTAGTCTTCGCGGGCGGCTGGTTTATCGGATTTACCATACCCCGGGAGGTCTGGTGCAATCACTCGTATGCCGGCACCTACCAGATGCGGAATCATTTTTGAGTACACATAGCTCCATACTGGCTGGCCATGCATACACAACAAAATAGGCGCGTCTTTGGGGCCTTCATCGATGTGATGTATGCGCAAGTTAGCCCCATCATGGGTTTTGACATTGGTGTAATGTGCCGCGTACGGGTAGTCCGTCAAGTGTGCAAAACGGTGATCGGGGGTTCTGAGTATTTCCATTGTCTGAGTACCTGTTGTCGTCCTTTGTGGTTACAACTGATGCGTGGGCATGATGGCTTAGTTGGTACGCAGACCTATGCTTTAGTAATGGTTATTGCGCTAAGTTCGCTTGGAGCCGCAATGCCGCAACGCGCGATTAGCGCCCGGCTAGGGTAGCCTTGCGCTGCTCGGCAAGGGCGGCTTGGTCGTACTCATTGAAGTGCATGGTGGTCACATGATCGATTTCACTGCCGGCGCGTTGAGCGTTTTAAGGTGTTGCAAAATATGCTCTCGCATCCCATTTCGAATGGTGGTGTAGGTGGCACGATCTTTGGCTGCCAGCATCGTTGCCATCGCGCGAGCGGCTTGTTGGAGTTCGGTTTGTGGGTGCAATTCATCCACGATATCCCGCGCCAGGCATTCTTCGCCGGTGTAGGCGATGCCGGTCAGCATCATGGTTTTCAACGCCTGCTTATTGGGGAGTAAGTGCACGATGTCGTTGGAGATCGGTGTAAACGGAATCTTAATGTTGACCTCGGGCAGACAGAAGCGACCGCGGTCGGCGCGCATTAGTCTAAAATCTGCCGCCGCAGCGAGGATCGCGCCTCCCGCATAGGCGTTGCCATTGATGCACGCAACCGTGGGCACATCGAGGCTGGCGAGGCGACACATGACGCGGTTAAAGGCCTGCTCAAACGCTTGCCGACCGGCTTTATCTTGGTCTTGCAGCCACGCCAGATTGATACCGGTGGAGAACGTCTTGTGATGGTCGCAGGTAATCAGCAGTGCGGTGTTGCCTCGGTGCTGTTCGATGCGCTCGAAGGCCAGTAGATATTCTTCCATGACGGCTGTGGTAAAGGTGTTGTCACCCTCTGCGTTGATTAGTTTGAGGGTGTGTAGGTCGTGGGCGTAGGTTAAGTCAAGATATTTCAATTGGAACTCCATGTCTAAGGTGCAATCTAGCTCTGGGGTGAGTGGCTGTTAGTAGCCCGCTTTGCCAGCAATAATCTGCCGATAAAAATCGCCCGACAGGGGCTGATAGTCTGTGCCATTCGGGGGCCGAACGTATAGCGGTTGTTGAATTTCATCGACATTATACGCCTCTTTGCGCAATTGGCCCTTGAACAGTTTAAAGGTGCCGGTGGTTTCCTGATGCGGTTGAATGCGAATGAAAATTGGGCGCGCAAAGGGGGCGAGATACTGATCGATGTAGCCACTCAATGCCTTGAGGTCGAGTTCTTGATCTGGCACTAGAGTGATAGCGGCCATCCCCGCTCGCCCCTCGGCGCCGGCTATTTCAACGCCGTAGACGTTGCTGATTTCGATTTGAGGATAGGCGTTGAGAATCTCTCCGACCTCGTTGGTTGAGACGTTTTCAGCCCGCCAGCGGAAGGTGTCACCGACTCGGTCGACAAATTGGTAGTGGGGGAGGCCCATGGCAAAACCAACATCGATTTGGCGGATGATATCGCCGGTATTAAACCAACGATCGCCCGGTTTGACTAAGTCGGTCAAGATTTTAGCGGCAGAATCTTGACGATTTTTATAGCCATCGAATTTGTATTTGTTATCGATCTTGCTGAGCATTAAGCCGGCGTCTCCGCGCGTCACCTCAATCGGTTGGCCGTCTTGATCGGTTACCATTTCCTCTCTATCGACATCGTAGGCGACCAATCTGACAACGGTTGAACCGGTACCTATGGTGTAGTCTTTATTTAAAATATTTAAAAAGGAGACGTTACTCTCGCTGGCACCGTAAATTTCAGTAATCCGCTGAACTGCGAACCGGCCGCGGAATTGGTCCCATATATCGGGACGCAAGCCATTACCCAGCATGGTTTTCAGCGGATTATTTTGCTCCTCCGCGCAAGGCGGTTGAAGCGCCAAATAGCGACAGAGTTCACCGACATAGACAAACAGACTGGTGCGATGCAATTGTACTTCAGGCCAAAACTGACTGGCGGAGAAGCGTCGGCGAAGGAATATTGACGCTCCGGTATAAAAGCAGGTACAAGCGCCGAGTAAAAAGCCGGTAATGTGGTAGAGCGGCAGACAGATATACATGCGATCGGTGGCGTCGGCATGCCAACCGACTTTTGAATACGGTGGGTGCGCCGAGAGAATTTTACGCTGGTAAACGATCGCCGGTTTGGGCAATCCGGTGGTGCCGGAGGTGAACACGTAGAGGGCAATTTCAGCGCCTCTAATATCCTCAGTTTCGGGTAGGTTTTCGGACGCCAGCGAGGCGCTTAAGCGACAGAAATGGGTTGTCCAGTCTGGATATACCCCCCCCTTGGCCCGATCCGAGACCCACAGGTAATCGGCATCTGCCAGTTTAAGGGTGTTTTTTATATCACTCACTGCCGGCAGCAGTTCTTCGCCCACCAGACACTTCACCGAATCGATCACACCGATGCAGTGCGCCAACGGTCGGCCGGTGAGGCCGGTATTGATTAGGCCAGCGGTCGCGCCAATCTTAGACAGGGCGACGATGCTGCAGAGGAGTTCGATGCGGTTTTCCATCATCACCGCCACGCAGTCTCCTCGTTTGACACCCTGTTGTTTAAACCCTCGGGCAAATTGGTTGACCAGTGCGTTGAACTCAGCCCAGTTGAGCTCGCGACCTTCGAAGACAATCGCCGAGCGCTCGGCGTATTGGGCGGCGGTTTTTTGAAACATAAGGCCGAGAGATGTTCGATCGGAATCGGCGGGAGGTTTAAAAAAAATTAATGTGGGCGCCGAGTGGAAAAAATCTCCAATGACGCGAAACAACTCTGTTAATTTTGACATCTAATATATCCGCTTGAAATCCGTGACCCCCTGACGGCATTTGTCAGCTGCAGCTTGCAACGCGTCGAGGGCCGGCTTGGTTTAGCATTTGCCGTGGCGGTGACTTGCTGACCAACAGTAGCAGCAAAACCTCAAATCATAGTGTGTCATAGAGGCCCACGCTTTTCTATTCATTGACACATTAGCGTCTTCAGGCAATTAAAAATCCGCGCCCCGATGGACGATGCTTTCCGAATCGGCGGGCAGAGAGATGCTAGTGCCGTCGCGGCCAAGCGTATACTCGCTAAAAATATCATCGACACCTTCCAGCCATAGAGCTTCCAAACCCGGCGCTGGCAGCGGCGGCACTACGTGGTAGTAAAGCAGATGGCCGACGTTTGCATCGCGAGCGATTTCGGCCGCCTCAGTCGGGCTGGTGTGGTAGTCCAAAACGTCGCCAAAAATCTTTGCGCGGGACGTGTCGTTGGTGGCCAGAGCGGCATTTTTCATCGCTATCAGGAGTTTGGGTGCTAGCGCCTCGTGTACTAACAGATCGACGTTATGGGCGAACTTTTGCAGGTTTTCAGACTTATTTGTATCGCCTGAAATCAATATCGTGCGCCCCTTGTAACTAAACAGATAGGCTACCGCCGGATCGATCGGTGCATGCGCAACGCGCAGCATTTCAACTTTTAAGCCATCGCCTGCGTAGACTAGGCGGAGTTCACCGTTCGCCGGCGATGGGGTGGTGATGGCACGCATACCGGCACCGCTGAGCGGCGTGGCCACATCGCCATGGTGATCGTTGCGGTAGACCGCATCGCGTGCGTAGGCGGTATTGAAGCCATTGACTACATCGGCGATCCCCTCGGGCCCGTAGACCGGCAGCGGGCTTGTATGGCTGCCAGCGGCCCAGCGCAGCATCGCCATCTCGCCGAGTCCGTCGATATGATCGGAGTGAAAGTGGCTGATAAAGACGCCATCGATGTTACCCAACGGATAACCCATGCGCGCCAGATTGCGAACGCCATTGCTGCCGGCGTCGACCAAAAATAGCTTTCCTGCGCCGATCACTGCGACGCAGGGTCCCGATCGCGTGGCCGAAGGCATAGGGCCACCGGCGCCACATAGAGCGAGGTGCAGACCATCGCCGAGCTCTTCAATTGTGTTGCGATTAAAGGTCTGTTGCAGTGCACTGGGAAGAATCAGTAGCGCGATGTTAGCGCGCTGCGCGTACACCAGTAACGAGAGAAAACCCACAATTAACGTTGCGATAATTAGATTTTTTTTCATTGTTTTGCCTCGTTGTCACCCGACTGAAAATAGTAGCCCTGATGATACCGTGTTTTTTTGCGCCCTAACCAGCGCCTTTAGCCAATTTTTAATTGGCCGCTGCAGCATCTGTTTATCGCATACCCAGCGCTCTATTGCGCGTCAGTTTTTATCGCCTCTAAGCTGCGCCATTTTTGACCTACCCAGCTAGCTGAACTCGTCTAATGACGCATCTTGTTGAGGCGCTGCCCAAACGCTCGGTGACGCATGAGCCTTGCGGTTGCTATTTTGGCTGTCAATTTAATACAACACTATGCATGCCAGTTTATTTTGCGCCGATAAGCTGTTAATTTGGTTTTACTTACACAGATTGACGATGAGGTAGGCATGGCCCCTGAGTTTCGCGAGCAAGGTGGCGCAGCGACGATGGATCCGAATCCTTTGGTTCGCTGGCTGACGTCTCGGATTAGCCGCTGGTTGGCGACACCCGAGCGCTTGCTGCGCCGTCGTCAACGGTTTGAGAAGGCGCGCGCGGCATCCGGTGCTAGGCATGTGGTCGAATACTTTCATCAGATTGACGACGGCTACAGCCATCTTGCCGCGCAGTTACTTGCGCCGCTGCGCGAGCGCTACGACATTGATTTGATGTGTCATTTGGTGGATGCCCCCAGCGATGGCAATACGCCAGAGCCTGAACTACTTCTGGACTTGGCTCGTCGCGACGCGAGCCGCATTGCGAGCCATTATGGGTTGCGCTTTCCGGATTGTCCCGCGCCACCTAACGCAGACCATATTGCCACAGCACTGGCTTTACTGAGCGCGCGCACGGGGGCTGATTTTGTCGATCGAACCACTCAGATTGGTGCGGCCTTTTGGGCAGGCGATGATGGCGCGCTCAATGCTTTAGTCGATTCCTTGGGTGCGGCCTCCGAGAGCGAGGTGCGTCAACGACTGATGGCGGGTAATGCGCGGCGAAGCGAACTGGGCCATTACTCGGGGGCGATGTTTTATTGTGCCGGAGAGTGGTATTGGGGCGTCGACCGACTGTATCATCTCGAACAGCGCCTTGCCGCACTCGGGTTAGATAGACAACCGGATGCGCAACCGCTGGCTGCGCGCCCTAGCGGGAAAATCCCAGCGCAACCCCAGTTATTGCATGATAATCAAACGCTGACGCTGGAAATTTATGTCTCGTTGCGCAGTCCATACACGGCCATTTTTTTCGACCCGGTGGTGGATTTGGCGCGCCGAACGGGCGTTAGATTAGTGGTTCGCCCAGTGTTACCTATGGTGATGCGCGGTGTGCCATTGACCCGCGAAAAAGGGGTGTATATTTTTACTGATGTGGCGCGCGAGGCGCGCGCGGCAAACATTGACTTTGGCCGCTTTTACGACCCAATTGGCGAGCCTATCAGGCGATGCTATTCGCTCTATCCATGGGCTTGCGAGCAGGGCAAGGGCAGCGCCCTGTTGTCGAGCTTTTTGCGCGCGGCTTTTGCCCTCGGCGTCAATACCAACCGCGATGCGGGTATGCGGGCGGTGGTTGAAACCGCCGGTTTGGACTGGCGTGTGGCGAAGACCCTGTTCGGTTGCAGCGCCTGGCAGGAAGAATTAGAGCGCAACCGACGGGCGATGTATGCTGCAGGCCTCTGGGGGGTGCCGAGTTTGCGTCTTTTGAATCGACGCGGTGAGCAGGTGCTGGCAACCTGGGGGCAGGATCGACTGTGGTTGCTGGAGATCGAAATTCAGCGTCAATTGGCGCATCGATCGGATTAATCAGTACTTTACGCGACCCAAATTATAGGGACATTGACGAAGGTTGAGGTGGTTATGAAAAAGATTTTGTGGGTGTTGGTAGCGCTGGCAGCAGTGTTGTTTTTAACCATGGGCTTGCGCTGGCTGGTAGCGCCCGAGGGCGTAGCGGCACAATTGGGTATGCCACTGCTGGACGGCGTAGGCCGTAGCGCACAGATTGGCGATATGGGTTCATTTTTCCTCGCGCTAGGTCTTTTTATCATCTGCGCTTTGACCACCGCCAAGCGATTTTGGTACTACCCGGCGATTGCACTGCTCGGCTTGGCAGCTCTGTCGAGAACCATTGCGTGGCTGTTTCACGGTGCGCCATTGGTGGTGGATGCGATCGTTCCCGAGATTCTGATTTCACTGTTATTGCTGTTTGCCTCGACGCGCCTTGCCGAGCAGGATTGATCGATGGCGTTAACGTCGAGTGCGGTATTATCTTCTATTTCGCGGTTACTGATGCTGGTGGGCCTGTGCACCAGTTCGTTGATCATCGCCGCTGCGCAGCGCCCACCGAACGTGGTGCTGATTCTTGCCGATGATCTTGGCTTTACCGATTTGGCCAGTTATGGCAGCGAGATACAGACGCCCAACCTCAGCGCACTGGCGAAAGCAGGGGTTAGTTTTAGCAACTATCATACCGCGGCTAATTGCGCACCGTCGCGGGCCATGCTCCTAACCGGGGTCGATAGCCATCGCGCCGGTGTGCCAAACATTCCCGAGACGATGCCGCCCGAGCAAGCCGCATACAGCCACTACGCAGGAACCTTGGGTGACAATGTGGTCACCGTGGCAACCTTGCTGCAAGACGCCGGTTACCACACTTACATGGCCGGCAAGTGGCATCTCGGCCAGACGCCGGGCAAGTTACCCAGCCGCAGAGGGTTCGAGCGGACGCTGGCGCTGGGTGATTCTGGTGCCGACAATTGGCAGCATAAAACCTATCTGCCGATTTACGACCGAGCGAATTGGTACGCCGATGGCGAGCAATATCAGCTACCTGAAGAATTTTATTCGTCGCGGTTTTTGGTCGACAAGATGATCGAGTTTATCGATGAGAATCAGCACGACGGCGCGCCATTTTTTGCGTACTTGCCGTTTCAGGCAGTGCATATTCCGGTGCAGGCGCCCGAGGAATTTATCGATCGCTACGTGGGTGTGTATGACGGAGGTTGGCACGCCATTAGAGACCAGCGCCAACAGCGCGCCATTGAGCTTGGCGTGGTGCCTGCGCAAACCGGTATGGTCGAGATGGCGAGCACCGCACAGTGGCAGGCGTTAACCCCTGTGCAGCAGGCTTACGAGGCCAAACGCATGGCGGTTTATGGGGCCATGGTTGAGGCCATGGATCATCATATCGGGCGGTTGGTCGCGCACTTAAAACGCTTGGGCGAGTACCAGAATACGGTATTTATTTTTTCTTCGGATAACGGCGCCGAAGCTATGGGCGAGGCCGCTCAAAATACTTGGTTAAATCGATTGGCGCTGGCGTCGCAGGGCTATAGCGTGGACTATGAAACTCTCGGTTTAAAAGGCAGTTTCAACGCTATCAGCCCGAGTTTTGCTAGCGCCGCAGCCTCGCCTCTGGCTTATTACAAATTTTATCTTGGCGAGGGCGGTATGCGCGTACCGATGATCATCGCCGGTGAACGCGTGCCGATCAAAGATCAGTTCACCGCAGCCTTTGCCTCGGTGATCGACGTTGCGCCGACGATCTTGGCTTTCACCGGCCTTGCGCCGGCACCACAGCGCTATGGTGGCCGACGGGTAGAGCCGATGATCGGGCGTAGTTTACTGCCGCTAGTGGATGGCAGCGCCGAGGCTGTTTATGGTGCAGACGATGCAGTGGGTTTTGAATTGGCCGGCCACGGCGCGTTGTTTATGGGCCAGCATAAGATTGTTCTCAATCGTGGAACCTATGGCGATGGGCAGTGGCATCTATTTAATATTGTGCTTGACCCCGGTGAGACTAACGATCTCAGCGTAGAAAACCCACTGCTGTTGCAGCGTATGCTAGCGCGCTACCAAGCGTACGTTAAGGACAACAATATTTTGCCAATTCCCGACGGGTACCGGCACGAGCGACAGATTGTTCTGAACGCCCTACAAAAACGCTATGCGGATGAAATCCTTGTCAGCCTTTTGCTGTTGCTGATTCTGTTGCCGTTTGCATTGGTCTATCGGGCTCGGTTAAAGCGCCGGTCGGAATAGGGCGCATCGAATACAGCGCAGGCCGTGTGTGGCGCACCATTGGTTGGCTGTGACGATTTGCAGTGGACTAAAATCGCGCATCTGCACAGTGGTCGACGGGTTATAAGGTTTCAAAGACGGAGCTAAGATAGGGGCCCTGTAGGCGCTGCGTATCGACTACGAGTAGATGAAGCGCGTTGCCCGTCACCTTGGTTAAAAGATCTATTGGTGAGTATGTATGCCGCTGGGAACGTGTGCCCCTAGGAACGTATACCTCCAGGAACGTATGACCCGAGGAGCGCGCTATAAAGCTTGCCGTGCGCGCTTGGTTAGGGCGCGTTGCTGTAAGCATGCTGGTTGATGCAGCGAGCTAACGCCGAGCGTTTAAAACTCGCCGAGTTAGGGTAAGAATAAAGCATTTAAAACCTAATTTTATCCACGCTATGCTAATCTACGCAGGCAACCAAAGCGGCCTATATATGCGATCAATTCGCTCGACCTTGAACGACAACGGACGTCCATTATGAGTACATCTTATTTAACTGATTTAACCCCAATCGAGGCGCGCGTGCTCGCCTGTTTGATGGAAAAACACCTAGCCACGCCCGATCAGTACCCCCTGACAGAAAACAGCTTGCTGAATGCCTGTAATCAAAAAACCAACCGCAACCCGTTGATGAATATAGAGATTGCCAAACTGGCTCAGACGCTGGCGTCGCTATCAACCAAGGGTTGGGTTAGTGGTGATGTGACCTCGCGCAGTCACCGCTATCAGCACCGTACGCGAATGAAACTCAAACTGCGTCCAGCCGAGCAGGCGGTGGTCTCTATACTGCTGTTGCGCGGGCCGCAGACGCTCAATGAACTGATTGCCCGCACCCAGCGCATGGTCGAACACGAAGATCACGTGTTGGATGCGCTAGAGGCCTT
>CALGJN010000336.1:0-2160 GCA_937920185.1 uncultured Cellvibrionales bacterium
CGTACACTGCCTCCATGCGCTTTTCTAAATCTGCCAGCTCTTCTTCGTAGGTCTCGATGGAGTTTTCGGCGGTGGTATTTCGGGTGCTCAATACGCTACTTGTATCGCCCAGCCCATCGAGGACCTTGGCAATATCCTGGGCCAGGCCTTTAGGATCCCCGCTGTACTCACTCTGGTTGGTGGTATCCGCGGTCAACATGGTCACAACTTTGTCATAACCGGTGGTGATTGCGGTATCGTACTTTTTCTCATCAAAGGTCAGATTGCCCGATTTGTCCATCGACACGCCGATATCCCTGAGCCCCTCGACGCCGCCGGATGTGGTACTGGAGTTGGCCAGTACTGCGGTCCGTAGAGCGTTTTGCACATAGCGAACGGTTGCAGTATCACGCCGCAGGGCACCCATCATATCGTTGTCGTCGTCGGTCGCACTGGAGCCCAGTTCAGACATCAGCCCATTAAAATTGTTGTACTCGGTCACCAGCGACTGAACCTTGGTCTTGAGCGTGCTGGTGTCACTGGAAATCGTTAACCGCGCAGGGTTTGACGTGCCGCCGGTCTCGGTCACCTGATTGATTGAAAGCACTGCGCCTGCGACCACATCATTAATCGTGTTGCTCGAACGGGTAATGGTCAGGCCATTGAAACCGATCACCGCATCCGTCGCCGATTGCATGGTATTACTGGCCGCACCGGCAACCGCTTGGGTCAGGCTCACCGCACTCCCGTCAACCGTCGCTGTGGGGGCACTGGTTACCGCGCCAGCCACATCCTGAGTAAACGAAAAGCCACTATTATCGCTGCTGACAGACGCAGTAAAGCCAATCCCTTGAGCGTCTAACTGGGCGTTTATTGCCGCCAATAAATTGCTATCGGCAAGGCCGCTGTAACGCGCGGCGTTGGTACCACTGTCCTCGTTATACAAGTCGACAGTGGCGGTTTTACCGCCGAACGAAAAGGTCAAGTTCTGATCGCTGTTCGCGCCACTGGCGTCACCATTGACAAACGGCATGGTGTATTTAGCACTCGCGCCCGCATAACCAAAGCCTAGGTCTGGGGTGCTCGAGAGGGTAAAGGCTTTCGCCGTGCCGCTTGATCCAGACAAAATGATGCGTTGATTGGTGCCCGCGGTTCCGGTATCAACCAGCGTTGCTGTGACCCCATAATCGCCGGCGTTAATTGCATTGACAACGCCCTGCGGCGTATCCGTCGCCACCGCAATTGTGGTGTTGGCTTGGGTGCCGCCCGTGGGCCCCACCCCCAACGTAATATTAAATGCCGAACCGCTGTTCAACTGTTGGGTCGCGCTAGAATACTCGGTCGATTTTGATTGCTGACCATTCGCCAGCGACGACACGGTCACGTCATAGGATCCGACCTGGGCGGTGCCATCCAACGACGAAAAACTAACCGCTGTGGTGTTGGTGGATGATGCATTATTGGTGGCCATTTCGTTGGCGTCATTGAGTCCCTCAAACGACAGCTTCAGTACTTCGAGCTGATACTTAACCAGCCCATAAGCAGACACCTGCGCAGTACTTGCCTCAATTTTCTCGTTAATTTTTTCTTGCTTTGGGAGCTTTTCAACGTCCGTTAAGTCCCTCGACATCTTAAAGATATCGATACCCGAACCCGCACCGAGGGTCGTTAGAATCGTCGATGCGGCGGTTGAACCCGAGTCACTCGAACTTGTTGAATCTACCATGCTAAATCTCTGTGCCTTACCTTTGGTTGAAGAACGCTACCTGTCTGCGAGGCCCAATTAACGAATATAATCAAATAAGTTCATTTGCGAAATTTTCGCAAACGTTGCCTGCCCTGCCTCTAGCGACAGCATCTCTGCCGTCAGATCCGACACCGCCTTGGCATAATCAAGATCTTCTTCCTGCGAGAGCATCGCCGAATAACGGATTTTGGTATCCGAAAGTACATCAAACTGCGACTGAACTTCGCCCATGCGTCCGCCAACATTGGCCATCGATAGGGACAGATTATCCGTCACCTGCGACACCTCTTTTAACGCGCGCCTGGCACCATCGCCATCGTTCGCCAACAAGGCCTCCATAAAATCCTCGACCACAGTAAAGAACCCGACTCGTTGTGGGCCCGAGCTGCGGTTGACTGACTCGGGATCGACCACCCCGGTAACCCCTTGCTGTA
>CALGJN010000337.1:0-1104 GCA_937920185.1 uncultured Cellvibrionales bacterium
CTCGAAGAGCAACTCGACAGCTAACCCAACCGAACAGGATAGCGCGTGGCACTACTGCAAATATCTGAACCCGGCGCAACGCCGCAACCGCACCAGCGCAAGCACGCGGTTGGCATTGATCTTGGTACCACCAATTCGTTGGTGGCGCTGGTGCGTAGCGGCACGCCTGAGACACTCGCCGACGAGTCGGGCGAGAGTTTGTTGCCATCGGTGGTGCATTACGCCGCCGACGGCAGCAATAGCGTCGGTTTACTCGCTGCGCAGCGGGCCATTGACGATCCACTGAACACCCTGAGTTCGGTTAAGCGCCTGCTTGGTCGGGGCCTTGCCGATGTCGATAGTCTCGGCGCCCAGTTGCCCTATGAGTTTGAACGCGACGACGGCGGCATGCCAAAAATTGTTACCCGCAGGGGCGCCATTAGTCCGATTCAGGTGTCTGCGGAGATATTGCGCACCCTCGCCGAGCGCGCTGAACGCGCGATCGATGGCATGCTTGACGGTGCGGTGATTACCGTGCCGGCTTACTTTGACGACGCTCAGCGCCAGGCCACCAAAGATGCCGCGACGCTGGCGGGCATCAAGGTACTGCGGTTACTCAACGAACCCACCGCGGCGGCGATTGCCTATGGGCTCGACGGCGCCGACGAAAGCACTATTGCGGTCTATGACCTCGGCGGCGGCACCTTTGATATCTCGGTCTTGCGGCTGTCTCGCGGGGTCTTTCAGGTGCTCGCGACCGGCGGCGACTCGGCGCTGGGTGGCGATGATTTCGATCGCGCTATCGCCGACTGGATTCGCCGCCAGATCGGCCTCGGAGATTCCCTCGATCCAAAGCAGCAACGCCAATTACTGGCCAGTGCACGGGCCGCTAAAGAGGCCCTGACCGACGCCGAATGCGCGCCCTTAGACGTGCTTGGCTGGCGTGGCGAACTCAGCCGCGAACAACTCGGTGCGCAGATCATGCCGATGATCGACAGCACCTTGCGCGCTTGCAAGCGGGCGCTGCGCGATGCCGGCGTGACGGTGGCTCAGGTCGACGACGTGGTGCTGGTCGGGGGCTCGACGCGCACACCGCTGGTGGCGGCTAAGGTGGGCGATTTTTTT
>CALGJN010000338.1:0-1050 GCA_937920185.1 uncultured Cellvibrionales bacterium
CGGCGATCGCTACGTGATCGAAGCGTTAAAAAAGAACCACTGGCACCTTGGTGGTGAGAATTCTGGGCACGTACTGTGCAGCGACATCAACACCACCGGCGATGGCATTGTCGGCGCCCTGCAAGTCATCCGTGCGCTGGCCAGTGCCGATGTGACGCTGCATGAAGCCAAGCGCGGTATGTCTAAATTCCCGCAGCAGATGATCAATGTACCACGGGTTAAATCCATCGATCTGGCCACTGACCAGCAGGTTAAGCGCGCGGTGCGAGACGCCGAGCAGCAGCTAGACGGGCGCGGCAGGGTGTTGTTGCGGCCCTCGGGAACTGAGCCGTTGATTCGAGTGATGGTTGAGGGTGAGGACGATCAATTGGTCGATCGGTTGGTGCACCAAATCGCCAACACCGTGCGGCAGCGCGTTGCCTAGCTGTATGGTCGACATGGCTTGTATATTGGCATTGACTCCGGTAGCATCTGCGACCCTAAATAAACCGCGGGAAAATCTCGGTTTTTGCAGCGTTTGCAGTATCGACGGTCGTCACTGGGGCCGATCATGCTAGTGGCTGGCAACTGGAAAATGAATGGATCGCTGGCAATGGCGGCCGATCTAGCGGAGCGCTTGGCGCAACAGCGGATCGATTATGGCAAGGTACAGGTTGCGGTGTTTCCGCCCGCGGTGCATTTGGCATTGGTGGTACATCGGTTGCAGCAGGCACGGATTGATGTAGGAGCACAAAACCTCAGCGAGTATGCTAAAGGCGCCTTCACCGGAGAACTAAGCAGCGCGATGCTGGTAGATGTAGGTTGCAGCATGGTGTTGGTAGGGCACTCCGAGAGGCGTGCGCTGTTTGATGAAGACAACCGCCGGGTGGCGGAAAAATATGCCGCCGCCGAGGCACTGGGCTTAATCCCGATACTTTGCGTTGGCGAGACGCTGGTAGAGCGCGAGGCCGGTGCTACTGCCAAGGTGGTCGCGGCACAGATTAGCGCGGTGGCGGATAGAGTAGGCATCAACAAACTATGCGATGGCGTGATCGCTTATGAACCAGTGTG
>CALGJN010000339.1:0-2369 GCA_937920185.1 uncultured Cellvibrionales bacterium
TCGGCGAGTCCTGCAAACTCTCGGCCTTTTTACGCGCCGTCACCACGATCTCCTCGAGGTTCGATGCCGATACCTGAGGCGTCAAAAATGTTAGTAGAATGCCAACTAACCACGACCCCCGACGACATGCATGCATCGCCAAGCGTAAATTTAAAACTATTTTGGGCATCAAACTGCCCAGTCTATTGAACATATGATTGTGCATAATGACGAATCTCCGCAGGTAGTAAACTTCACACTACCAGTGCATACCACGAGGAGCATAACGGCTATTCAAATCGTGCATACGGCATTCATATTCTGCACCTAATCACAGCGGCTCGATTAAATTTTTAAATGAGTCAAACGCCAGCCACTGTGCGACCAACAGCGGTGGGGGGCGGGCGCCGTTGAGACGCATATCTGCGGCCAGCGCGGCAAATAGTGATTGACAAGATAAACGTTTGCCACTATAAATTAGAAAAGTACTTTAAATATAAAATAAAGAATTTGGGGGGATTTGTATGAATTCATACCCAGTGGCGCTAGCCGACAACCAATTTAAACGATTTCGCACCGCCGATATCGATTACGCCCGGATGAAGGTAAGTGAGGTCTATTGCGAGCATCGCCTTTCATTAAAATGCGGGCAGTTAGATGCGTTCCACTACCATATGCCGTTTGATGGCATCTCGTTTAACTATATGGGATACGGCCCACAAAGCGATATAGAACCCGGTCTATTGGGCGATTTTTATTTAATCCAACTGCCGATTATCGGCTCGGCTCGCATTCGCGCCGACAATCAAACCATCGAATCAAGACCCGGAAAAGCTAGCGTCATCAATCCTAGCGTGTACACAAAAATGACCTGGAGTGACGGCTGCGAACAACTCATGCTGCAACTATCAAAACACAAGGTTGACGCTGTGCTGAGTAGTTGTCTGGGGCGCCCCGCAACGCAAGATCTGGTATTTTCTCCGTATATGGAAACGTGCAACCGCCAGCATGCGTCGTGGTGGAAGCATGTGATGACGTTCATCAATGACTACAATCAGCCCTATGGCTTTTACAAAACCCCCGAGATGATCGACAACGAGTTAACCAATATTGTCCGCGGCCTGCTGTACACGCTCGAGCACAATTACAGCGCGAGAATAAAACTCGACAACCGTGCCGTGCTGCCCAAGTCGCTGCGACGCGCCATCGAATATATTAAGCAGCACGCCAGTGATAATCTCAGCATTGACGAGTTAGTGCGCATTACCGAGGTCAGCGAGCGCAGCCTGTTCAATAGCTTTAAGCAATGCCTCGACATGACCCCAATGCAATTTGTACAAAAGCACCGACTGGCGAACGCCCGACTGCAATTGCTCGACCCCGCTCAATCGCTGCATTTGAGCGTTACAGAGATTGCCTTCAACAATGGCTTCAGTCAATTAGGTCGCTTTTCTGCCCACTACAAAAGCGTTTATGGGGAGCTCCCGTCGGCGACAAAAGCCAAAACCATGAACTAATTGATCATCCTTAATGTGCATCGCTCTAGGCGAGGCCCCCAACCGGGAATCGGCCGGATAGCCTATCGACAAACCTAGTCGGTGCCCGCGTCAGCTCCGCAGTAGCGCGCCATTCAAGTATCTTGCGGGGCGCGTCCAGCTACTCCGCCAAGCTCATCAGTTGCGGCATCAGCGGCACATGACCCTCGGGCCCCATGGCACTGTATCCGCCGTCCACAGCCACCTCGGCACCGGTCATATAAGAAGCTGCATCAGAGGCTAAGAACGCCGTCACACTGGCTACTTCGCTTCCGTTTGCGACCCGCCCCATCAGGTTCAACGGCGATGACACTGCATCCGCATGGGCGCGATTATCCTGGGTGAGGCCTTCAAACGGATCCGACCATATATGGCCAAGAACCGCCATATTGACGCGAATGTTGTCGGCTGCATATTCTACCGCCTGGGTTTTACTCAGATGCCTTAGCGTCGCCTTGGCGACCGGGTAGGCCCAGCGACCAATGTGTGGAAAAGCGCCCGAAACGGACCCAATATTGACGATACAACCCTTGTTTTTAGCCAAATGGGGGCGCGCCATTTCACCCAATATTGCCGCGGAAATCGCCGAGGTATTAATCGTCGACAGCCAAGTCTGTCGATCTGTTTGAGCACCGTCGTCATCGTAGGAGCAAGCATTGTTTACCACAATATCAAGACCGCCAAACTCGGCGACAGTGCGCGCAATCAGGTTTTCTAACTGCGCATCGTCGGTGATATCGGTTTGCACGTAGAGCGCGCCGGCACCCAATTCAGCTGCCAACCGACGACCCTTTTCCTCGGTTCGGGCTGCAATCACCACGCGCGCGCCCTGAGCATGCAGTTCTCTGCTGATAT
>CALGJN010000340.1:0-3519 GCA_937920185.1 uncultured Cellvibrionales bacterium
GGATTGGGATTGGGATTGGGATTGGGATTGGGATTGGGATTGGGATTGGGATTGGGCGATTAGATACAGATCTACAGCCCCGATGTGATGGCCGCTGCAATGCCCGTCGCTGCGATCACAAAAACTATTCAACGGGAGTTTTTTGCGGGTGCTCTGTTGATGACAATTTCCAGCACTCTGATATTTATGACACGAAGATGACCGCCTAGCAGCAATCGCTGGCTGAATATAACCCGTCCGCTGCGCTTCATAGTTTTGCTGATTGCTGTTAACTTAGTGGCCATGTGGGCATTTTCCCTGTTTTTGACCAGCACAGAGATTTTGCCGTCTGTGGCGACCCTTTGCAGCGCATAAAAATGTCCAACAATGCATAAAAACGATGTTGCGGCACGACCACCCGCAATCTGGCCCACACTTTAGGCGTTGGGTGCTCTTTTTTTTGGGGGGGGTGGGGTAATAGAGGTTTAAATGTTAGAGATTGAATGGATATTGGGGTTTTTACTCCTTGGCTCTTTCGTCGGCTTTATGGCCGGACTGCTCGGTATTGGTGGCGGCGGAATCATGGTGCCGATGCTGACATCCATTTTTTTACTGCAGGGCATGGCGATCGAGCACGTGGTTCACTTGGCCTTGGGTACCTCTATGGCCTCGATGATTGTCACCTCGTTTGCCAGCTTGCGCGCTCATCACAGCAGGGGAGCCGTGCTCTGGGTGGTGGTCAAAAAAATGGCTGGCGGCATAGTTCTAGGTACGTTTCTGGCGACCTTTATCGCGTCCTATATGAGTTCTATGTATCTGGCGATGTTTTTTGCCATGTTTATGGCCTTTGTATCGTTACAGATGTTTTTAAACAAGCAGCCCAAGCCCAGCAGAGAGTTGCCCGGCAGCGGCGGCCTGTTTACGGCGGGTACTGGGATCGGCGTGATATCGGCATTGGTCGCCATTGGCGGCGGCTCGCTGACGATTCCATACCTCGCATGGCACAACGTCGAAATTAAAAAAACCATTGGTACCTCAGCCGCCATCGGTCTGCCTATTGCCGTCGCGGGCACCTTGGGGTATTTGATCAATGGCTGGGACAATTCGTCAATCGAAACGCTCACGCTGGGGTTTGTAAGCCTGCCCGCGGTGCTGTTCATGTCTGTAACGAGCTTTTTTATGGCACCTGTGGGGGCCAGACTCACGCACCGACTACCGATCGATATTTTGCGCAAAACCTTTGCTGTGCTGCTGGTTTTATTGAGCATCAAAATGCTGTTCACGGTGTTGTAGCGGGCGTCATACGGCTACCGACCAATAAACGACGCGCAATCCCTGTGTTACGCGTTACCCGCACCACTGGCGAGCATTAGCGCCTGACAACACCTCGTTTACGTGGGATGCGAGGTGGCTCTCGTAGGTCACCCAGCGACGGTTTTACTGATACCGCCCCCGCACAGCGCTTTTCATAGCCAGCTGACAACACCGTTTAAACGCCATCCCACTCTGGCCTGATTTGTTGCATGTCTATGGATGGATAGTTATTGATGGATGGCTATTGATTGCCCGCCGAGCCATTAAAAGCCGTGTGACTGCTTATAAAGTTAGCCTGGCTCAGACGGGTTTTTGGTAATACAGGCTGCCAAATTCTTGTTCGTAGCGTTTTAGCTTGTCGCCCAGTTGAATCATTTCTAGCTGCACTCTGCGCTTGTTAACATCCGATGTCTCACCCATTTCACGCCACAAAATAATCTGATCCTTTAACGAGCGAATTTCTCGATTGAGGTCGGCGTTTTGCAACTGCAAATCTAGCATCGAGTCGTTGTGGGTCTTTAAGCCAAGAATTTCGGTGTTGTCGAGCTGTTTGATCAGCTCGTTCAAGCGCACGCCTTGCGGGACAAAGGCTTCTTTCCAAGATACGCGGTCGGCGAGCATATTGTATTGCATGCGCTGGCGGCGGTACCTAAACGACTCAAACAGCGGCACGTAGGGTTCCCAATCGTCGTCTTCGATACCCGTTGCTTCGCCGTTCGCGGCATCCGCGTTAGACGCATTTCCGTGCTCTACGTCGTCAGACCTATGGTTCGCGTGCGGTCGGTATTCGCCCATATGTAAATAGGCGCTGAGGGGCTGGGATAAATCGCACTGGTGGCGACAATAATCGGGGAGCGTCAGCATCACATTACCCCAGTAACCGGGGTGATCGACAGCCAGAATGGATAAACAGCGGCGGCAACAGAGTCGCGTTGAGTAGCCGTCTTTTCTGAGTTTAAAGGCTGCCAGATGCTCTCTGCCCGCAACCGAGACAATGTCTGCTCTAAAATAAAACAGCCTCGGCAGGGCCACCGGTTTTACGCCGCCTTGGGCATGCGCGTATTCGGCAAACTGCCGACAATCGCTACAGCCACACATAAAGAAACACTTGGCTCGGTCATCGACCACCGTCAGGCTGCAGGCTCCGCAGTGGCATTGAATAATACCCTGGGTTGCCGGACGCGATTCGGATTCCGGCGATCTTTGTTGATACCCCATAAAAAACTCCACGACTTATGCCCTAGAGTAAAGGACGGGGTGTTGTATTTCTAGCCTAATTTGAAAGGTAGTATCTGAGGTTGGCGCAACACTGCGCGCGCCCAGCATAATAGTGCGCCGCTGCCGGTGCCGACCCACCCTCGGCGCTTAAATCGCCGCCAAATGGGTGTCGACACGGGCCACTGGCGACCCGCGCTGTATCGCTCAGGCTAGACTGTCTTCGGCGACGAAGTATTTGGGGTCTTCGATCACGTTGACCTCGACCAGATTGCCGGCGCGTTTTAAAAGTTTGCGGCACTCTTCGCTCAGGTGCACCAAATGCAGGGTCTTGCCGGCATTTTCGTAGCGCTCGGCCAAGGTGTCTATGGCCTCGAGTCCGGAATGATCTGCCACTCGTGAACGCGCAAAATCGATGACCACATCGTCGTTGTCGAGCTGCGGATCAAAGCGCTCGAGAAAAGACGTGACCGAGCCAAAAAATAACGGCCCAGTGACCGCATAAACGGTCGAGCCCTTGTGATCTTCGCGGGCTTCGATACGGATATATTTAGCGTGCTGCCAGGCAAACACCAGTGCCGAGATAATCACCCCAACCACAACCGCAACCGCCAGATCGGTGGCCACGGTGACCGCTGATACGGTGACCAGTGTCAGCGCATCGCTGCGCGGCACCTTGCCGACGATACGAAAACTGGACCATTCAAAGGTGCCAATAACAACGATAAACATCACCCCAATCAATGCGGCCAAGGGTATTTTCTCGATCAACGGCGAAGCCACCAAAATAAATAGCAGTAAAAATAGCGCCGCACTGATACCCGAGAACCGTCCGCGACCGCCCGAGTTAACGTTAATCATGCTCTGGCCAATCATCGCACAGCCACCCATGCCACCAAAAAATCCGGTCACGGTGTTGGCCACGCCCTGCCCTATGCACTCGCGATTGCCACGGCCGCGGGTCTGGGTTATTTCATCGATCAGGCGCAACGTGAGCAGAGATTCAATCAT
>CALGJN010000341.1:0-3927 GCA_937920185.1 uncultured Cellvibrionales bacterium
ACTATTTTTGGTATTCTGTCGGATCCATAACGCCGGCATTTTTAAAGCCCATTTTGCGCAACTGACAACTATCACAAAGACCGCAAGCACGGCCGTCTGGCGCTGCTTGGTAACAGGACACAGTAGCGCGGTAATCGACACCCAAAGCAATCCCGCGAGCGATGATCTGAGCCTTTGTCATATCGATCAGCGGTGTCTGAATGGTTAATTTGCAGCCCTCAACGCCGGCGCGCGTCGCCATATTGGCCATCGCCTGGTAGGCTTGAATATACTCTGGTCGACAGTCTGGATAGCCGGAATAGTCGACTGCATTCACGCCGATAAAGATTTCCCGCGCCTCCAACACCTCGGCCCATCCCACCGCAATGGACAAAAAGATGGTATTTCGTGCCGGCACGTAAGTGATCGGTATCACGCCAGTTTCAGGAGTCTCTTGCGGCTCTGGTAGGTCGATCGTAACGTCGGTTAAGGCCGACCCACCAATCGTGCCTAAATCCAACTGAACGACTTTATGTTCAATGGCACCGAGAGATTTAGACAGCCGCTCAGCGGCGACCAACTCGGAGTGATGGCGCTGGCCATAGTCAAAACTTAGGGTGTAGCATTGATAGCCCTGCTCGATCGCCATGGCCAATACGGTCGTCGAATCTAGTCCCCCAGAGACCAACACCACCGCCTTAGGAATTTCGATTGACGTCATTGCGCACCTCCGCTCTCCATTACCACCAGCAGCGACAAGCTATAGCTATAGCAGTCACTGCTTAGCTAGCCGCATCAGGTCTGAATGGGCTATCAGCTTAAATTTTTACCTTATGCCGGCTGATCGCGTGTTATAACAGCGACACGTCCGGCGACGCCAGAAGCATAAAAGTCATGCCGCGCACTGCACGATAAGACCAACGGGCGGGTCGATGAGGAAGTATTTTTATGCTAGAAATTATCTTCTAAATAACTCTTGGCTTTCGACGACACTGCACCGCTGCTAGCGGCTGCCACCTCGAGTAATTCTCTGGCCCGCGAGCTCTCACCCAACTGGTGATAGATCTTACCGAGTTTAAATCGCGCGTCCATCTCTTTGCTGTGCCCGGAATGCTGCTCGACGATACGCGAAAACTCTTGTCTGGCTTGTTCATCGAGGCCTTTTAATAGATAGATTTCGCCTAACCAATAACTCGCGTTCGCCAAATAGGGGCTCGCGGGATATTGCGCTATGTGCGCGTTAAACGCTTCCACCGCACCATCCATATCTCTCTGTTTAAGTAACAGTGTCGATGCCCTGTCATAATCCGACTTAATGGCCTCGTCATCAGTACTGCTCGACGTCTCCATGGGAGACTGCGCGGGTGGCACTCGCTGACCCTCCTGCGCCAATCGACCTGTCGGGGTTGTAGCGGCATCAGTGCGGTTCTCCGACGTCATGACAATCCGTCGATCCAAGTCGAGATAATCGTCAAGTTGCTGCTGTTTAACCTGTTGCAAACGAAAGTTCAGCGTCTCTACCAGACCACGTAACTCCTGAACTTCGTCGCGCAGTAATTGCAATTCAGAAAATGTATCCGCTTGAATCACCGGCACCGCACTGGCGAGTTTCTCGGGGGGGTTGAAGCCCGTCAGCTCGACCGAGGGTTGTTGAAGACTCGCCGGGCTGTCCTCGGCCGTCGAACTGAGGTCAGACACAGGTGCCAACGACTGGGCACCTAAACCTGTACTCAAGCCTGCACTCAAGATTATGGCTAGCGCTGGACTTACCGCCCTACGTGCACCCATTACAAACATTTTAGACATCCTTATCCCCGCATTAACAGCGTCCATTTAACCCATACACCAGCAACCAGCAACCAGCAACCAGTGCTACTTAAGTTCGACCCGACGATTCATGGCCCAGGCGTCGTCATTGCTGCCGAAGGATGCAGCGCGCTCTTCGCCATAACTTATGACTTCAATCAATCCGGCAGAAACGCCCTGCATGGTCAAAAATTCCTTGACCGCTTTGGCGCGACGCTCGCCCAATGCCATGTTGTACTCACGGGTTCCGAGTTCGTCGGCATGGCCCTCAAGACGCACATTGCGCGGTGAATTTTGCAGCGATTCAGCGTGCTGCATCAGCGCTGCTCGAGATTCTGAGCGCAGTGTCGCCTTGTCAAAATCAAAGTAAAACACGGTCTCGGCCATCGATTCCAATGCCAACGGTTTTTGCTCTACCGGCGCCGCGGAAACCGCAGTGGATACCTCGGTATTATCGATGCTGGTGGTAGCTTCATTTTCATCGACCGGCGTCGAGCTACAGCCAGCCAACGAGAGCGCAATCGCTAATGTTGCCAGAGATAATGTGTTCAGCTTATTTGTCATTTTTTACTCCAATTTAGAAACAGTGAAAATTTTGTACAACGCGTGCGATGGGTGGTTTGTATAGCCGCCGTCAGCCACCACCAGATACCCGTCGAGCGAACGCTTACCTAGCGAACACTTACACTTACGCAACGAACACCTTCCTAACGACCACTTACTTAACCAACGCTTGCTTAACGAACGCTTGCTCAACGAACATAGGGCGACCATGCTGGTTCTCTGACATCGCCACTGCGCGCCGGAAGCATATACTTTACGCCGGCATCGAGCGACACCGCAGCCAAAACGCCTCGCCCACCCTGTTTGGTTGCGTACATCAACATGGCCCCATTGGGGGCCACAGTCGGCGATTCATCGAGGCGCGTCTGCGTCAGTTGCGACAATCTACCGGTCGTCAGGTCGAACGAAGCGATGTGAAAAACCCTCGCTTCGCGGTGAACCATGGCCAGCGTACGCCCATCTGGCGCCAAACTCGCGCGCGCGTTGTAATTACCTATGAATGTTAGGCGTTCGGTACCCTTGGTTGCAATATTTAATTTATATATTTGCGGCGTACCTCCTCGATCAGAGGTAAATAGTAGGTTTTTCCCATCAGGCATCCACGTCGGTTCGGTATCAATCGAGAAATGCCGTGTCATTCGGGTAAATTGCATCGTTGCCAAGTTCAAAATATAAATCTCTGGATTGCCATCTTTAGACAGCACCAAGGCCAGTTGAGTGCCGTCTGGTGACCAAGCCGGCGCGCCGTTTAAGCCAAAAAAATTGGTCAATTGTCGACGCTCAGCAGTCTGCAAATTTTGCCGGAATATTGCTGGACGACCAGTTTCAAAAGAGACATAGGCGAGTTCTTTGGCATCTGGCGACCAGGCCGGAGACATGATCGGTTCGGCCGATTCGAGCATAAGCTTTTCCCGTGCACCATCGGCATCTGCTACGTGCAAACGGTATGTCATGCGCTCGGCGATCTGGGTGGCGGTAACGTAGGCGATACGGGTCGAGAAAATACCGGGGATACCAGTGATTTCTCGATACACTCTATCGCTAATCAAATGGCTTAGATCGCGCATTTGTTTAGCGCTACCGGTCACCCGATGTCTAAATACGGGTTTCTGCGCCGTCACGCTCAACAAGCTAAAGTCGATGGCATAGCGACCATCTTCCATTTGAGTCATATGACCAACAACTAGATATTCACTTCCAACTAGACGCCAGTCGCGGTAATAGACGTCCTTGACCATGGTCGGATAGGACAGCATATCCTCGCGCGGAGTCACTGCAAACAAGCCACTACGCTGTAGGTCGGCCTCGACTATTCTCGCCATATCCTCGGTTAAAGCGTCGCCGGCATTGGCGATCGGTGCAATGGCTATTTTAGTCGGTGAGTCGTTACCTTGGGTGACCCGAATGACTAGATCGCCCCAGGCCATACCGCTGAGAGCGAGCAACACTAGGCCGAGTTTTAATCTGTCCAATATCGCACTATTCATCGCTATAACCTTAGGTCTTCTGGGCTGAATGCCACGTCCACAGAGCGAAATTTTAACTCAAATAAACGACTATCCATAGCCTGCAATTCAA
>CALGJN010000342.1:0-3984 GCA_937920185.1 uncultured Cellvibrionales bacterium
CTAATAGTTTTAGTCTTTAGGTTATTAATAGTGTCTGGACGATCAGTGGCTTCTAGACGAACAGGTGCCTCTAGACGAACAGGTGCTTTTAGACGAACAGATGCTTCTGAACGACTAGTAGCCCTAAGACTCTTAGCCTTTAGACCATTAGCGTTTAGACCATTAGCCTTTAGACCATTAGCCATAAAAATATTGTCACCAATGCATGGGGCGACGACGGCGCTATAGCAACCCTAGATGTTGCGGTCTTGGTTTCTACCGCCGTTAGGTATTGGAACCTAGGTCTGGCGTGTAAGCGTGTGGTGGTAGACTGTGACTACGGGCATTGCAAACGCGGCGATTAATGATGCCGAGCAGTGTGCTGGTGGTAATAATTTGAAATTTAAGGAAGATAAATGAAAATACCTCATCGCATTCTCAACATACTGTTGTTAGCCACCATTCCCACGACGCTGCTCGCCGAGAGCCTAGAGCAGTCGCTGCTGCAGGCTATTAACGGTGATGCCATAGCGCAACACAATTTAGGGATCATGTATTCGAGCGGGGATAGATTACCGCGCAATCAAAGAGAATCTGTTAAGTGGCTGCGCATGGCTGCGGCTCAGGGGTACTCCAAATCGCAATACCTGCTCGGCCAGAAGTACTCCGAGGGTGAAGGCGTTCCAGAAAATGACGCCGAAGCCATCAAGTGGTATGTGATGGCCGCAGACCAAGGTCACTCGGGTGCGCAGCACGATCTGGGGGCCATTTATGATCGTGGTGTTGGCGTTGCCGAAGACGATCGTGCGGCACTCAATTGGTATCGCAAAGCGGCCATGCAGGGTGTTCAATCAGCGCAATACCGCATGGGTCTGATGTACTTAGACGGCGAGGGGGTGGAGGAAAACCCTGCCGAGGCGGTAAAATGGTTGCGCATGGCTGCGTTGCAGGGAGACAACTTTGCGCAGAATATTTTGGCCAATATGTACGCCCACGGACGCGGAGTTGACGAGGACGATGCCGAGGCAGTGAAATGGTATAAGTTGGCTGCGCTGCAAGGCGATGCCAGTGCCCAGTTGAACCTTGCGGTAAAGTTTGCCTCTGGAGATGGTGTTCCTGAAGACGACGTCGAGGCGGTAAAATGGTACAAGCGCGCAGCTAACCAAGGCGATGTTAAAGCCGAATACCAACTGGGCGTTAGCTACGAACGCGGAATTGGGGTGGCCAAGAGCGATGAACTGGCCATGACGTCGTACTTAAAAGTTGCCAAGTTGGGGCATAAGAGCGCGCAGTACAATCTGGGTGTAATGTACAGCGTCGGTCGCGGCGCATCGAAAAACCCCAATGAAGCCGCCAGATGGTGGTCTCGAGCCGCCGCTCAGGGCCACGTTAAAGCGCAGTTTAATCTCGGAACCCTCTACGCCAAAGGCGAGGGCGTGCAGCGCGATAACATCAAGGCGTATGTTTGGTGGTCGCTGGCAAAATCGCAGGGGCACGATGAATCCGAATACAATCTGAAAGTGCTGCGGGCGAATATGATTCCCCAGCAAATTGCCGACGCGCAGATGTCAGCGACGCGTTGTTTTGAGAGCGCCTATCAGGACTGTGGATAATCTGACCCAGACCGGCGGTCGGCAGAGCTGTTAGCCGAGCGTATTAGGCATGTAGGCATAGCGCTTTTTTAAGATCGGTTAACGATGGATTAAAAGTCTGGATTAAAAGTCTGGTTAGAAAGACCGCTTAAAACAGCAGCTAGAGAGCGTCAATCACAGGGAGTGACTGCCATGGACAAGGCAGTATTTTGGTTCTTCGCGGTGCTGTTGGTTCTTCAGGGCTGCGCCACGGCCGATCACTATGGTGCGTCAGCGTCGGTGCCAGATCGGCGCACTAGCAGCGACAGTGAAATCACTTCAAGGGCACCGTCATCGAGTATGACTCATGTTTTAGAGGACGGCATCGACGTTCTTGCCAACTCCCTATCTCAGGGCGCCCACTATCTCGCCGAAAATTATCCGCGCAGTCCTCAACAGTATTTTGACCAGGGGATGGCGCTGTATGACCAGGGCGACGACTACCCCCAAGCCGCAATCAAGTTGCGTAAAGCCGCAGACTTGGGGCATTTTCCGGCGCAGTACCAGCTGGCAGCGATGTATCAAGAAGGGACTGGTATCGCAGCCAATGTCAACCAGGCGCATCGCTGGTTTCACGAGTCTGCGGTGCATGGCCATACGCCCTCGCAGTATCAATTGGCAATGTTTTACTATTTGGGTCTGGTGGTTCCGCGAGATTTGGTCAAGTCGTATGCGTGGTTTTCTATCGCCAGTTCATCGGCATTTTTACGCTCTTTGAGTCAGGCTTCGGTAAAGAGTTCGGGGCGCACTGTGTTAATGAAACCGCAACGGGTCAAGTCGAGTCGGGCACTTCGCAGCATGAAGGCACTAGAAAAAAAACTCACGCCCGCTCAAATTTCGGCCGCGCAAGTCTATGCCCGTCATTGTGTTGCGTCGCACTTCAAAGATTGTCGATAATTTGAGCGCGAACTACCATCGATACTCAGTTTAAATAAGCGCGCAAACGAAGTTGCTTAAATAAGCCAGATTAAATTTGGCCTTTTAGTAAGCGGCATAGGCTCTCGTTTATTCAAAACGCCCAACGATCACGGTCAATTGAGCGCGCTAATTGCAGCTTTATGACAAGCGTTATGCTCGCCTTAAACGGTTGTTTGATATACAAATTCAGAAAAATTTATGTTGCTGACAGGATTCTGCTGGCAAGCTTTTTTAATATGCATTTGTATTAGGCAAAGAGGATTATTGGAACGCTCGCCAATAACTGAGACTATTGCTCGCTTAGCCGGCTTAGGAAAGCAAGCATCGCATGAAATATTGGTGGGTTAATCAAACCGAGAGTGCCGGTCAAGGCCTCGATGCTGGCTGTCTTTGGACGCAAAAAAAGCACCACCATAAAAATGCCGATCCGTTCCACGAAAAAATCCGCTCGGTGAGTATTGGCGATCCCCTGATTAGCTGCACCAATGGCCGGATTGTCGCCGTAGGCACTGCATTATCTACCGCTTATGCGGCGCCCAAACCATCTGACTTTGGCGCGGTCGATTCGAGTTGGTCGCACCGCGGCTGGCGCGTGGATATAAGCTATACCGAGTTTGATGAGGCCATATCGATCCGCGATAACAGATCAGATATTGGGCCGTTATTACCGTCGACATTGTCGCCGCTAGATACCAATTTCCGCCCGTCGTGCCTGTATCTTTGCGAAATAAGCGAAGCGCTATTTGGCTATATACTGAGTCAGACGGACTATCGATACGCGCCCAACAGAGACGCCGACCTGGATGCGATCTTGGATGCTGCGGAGCATCAATGGCTGTACAAGCGACTCAATGACGCCGTTGGTCGCGAAGAAAAAGTTGTCAATCTAGCGCGTGCCCGCAAGGGCCAGGGTATTTTTCGTTCCCGCGTTGAGGAGGTTGAAGACGGCTGTCGCGGTTCTGGCATAAAGGATCACCAATATTTACAGGTCTGGCACATTAAACCCTGGAGCGTAGCAGACAATGTCGAGCGGCTCGATGGTAATAATGGTCTTTTACTGTCGCCCCACATTGGATTCTTATTCGTACGCGGTTACGTTACTTTTTCGGGAGAGGGCGATATGATCGTCAGCCATCAACTCGGCGATGACATTGCCGCTAACTGGAAAATAATGACCGCCAACAAGCGGCAGTTTACGCACAAACAAAAAGACTACTTGCGCTACCATCGAGAAAACATTTTTATGTGTTAATTTGTGGTGTTTAAAAAGCCGTTAAAGTGCAGCTAAAGTGCCAAAAAAGTGCCAAAAAAGAGCCGGCACAAAAGAGTGCATGCAAATGGGCTAATGCGGCACAACCAGAACAACTGAGCCAATGCAGCGCAACTGAGCCAATGCAGCAGAGCCCGTAAAAAAGAGCCCGTAAAAAAGAGCCCATAAATAAGAGCCCGTAAAAAA
>CALGJN010000343.1:0-3149 GCA_937920185.1 uncultured Cellvibrionales bacterium
CGATACTCGATGCCGAAGGATCCAACTACGGGCAGTAAATAGCCCCTCAATAATGCGGCAAGCGCTCTATAAATACACAGTCATACAGAGACTTGGGCGCGCAAATCAGTTCCCGAAACGTCTGACCCCAACTGTTTTAATTAGATGCAACCCCCGACACTCGGCCCACGTCAAACGCAGCCAAGCGCCCATAACCCATAACCCATAACAGTCAACAAAATAGCGCCAAGAACTTAAGCGATGCTAAAAATCGGATTGGGGTATGATGTTGAACCCACGGACGGTTTATCGATAAAGGACTATGCCATGACCAGTAAACTCACCGCGATAGGTCGCGGACTCACCCGACTCAACAATTATCCCATTGGCAAAGCGGCGCTGACCGTGGTGTTGATGCTGGACGTGTTTATCTTGATGTCAATTTTTCGCGGGCTCGACGATCATAGCGATCAATTGGCCAACTCCTACGATGTAATCCCCGAGCACTGCCGAGCCATCGTTATCGATCGAGCCTGGACGCCGAGCAATGCGCTCGACAAAATGGCCCGGGCGATCCCCTATTTTCAAAACGATCTAAATTACCGCCATCCGCTGCAGCAACCGAACGATGTCCACGCCGCCTGTAGACCGTTGCTACGCATGCTAGACCGCATCGCAAATGACCGCTCGCTGGCCGCCCGCCTCGACAAGCAGCTACGTTTGGGTACCGAGATTAGCCAAGTAAACTCAAAACTTGAAAAAATACGCGGCGCCTACGACACCTCCCTACTGGAGACCATCGCCCAACAAAATTCGGCCAATAACGAGGTTGCCGCACTTAAAGTCCGGGTCAGAGACCTGACCGCCAAGCTCAATCAGCTCAGCAAGACGCAGCGCGATGTCGCGCAGCGCATCGTGCAAGCACCGGCTATTGCGCAGTTGCTCAACCTGATTGGCGAGCCCTCGGCGGACGACGCCGCCGAACTAAAGGCCGAACTAAAAACGCTCAGATACTGGCAACCAGTCAAACGCCTAGGTATGGAATTGGTATTTTTATTGCCCTTAATCTGCGCCTTTTATTTTTGGAACTCGCGCAGCCTGCGCGCCAATCGGCCCTATCAGACGCTGATCTCCGCGCACCTATTGACGGTCGCCTGTATACCGGTAGTGTTTAAGGTATTTGAGCTGTTGCACGACATTATCCCGTATCGATTATTGACCGAGTTGTTCGATTTACTGCGTGCGCTGAACGCGGTCGCCATCTGGCACTATTTGATTATGGCGGCGGTCATTTTGGTCGCTTTGGCGCTCACCTACCTGTTGCAGATGAAGGTGTTTTCGCACCAGCGGTTAATCAAAAAACGCATCGCCAAAAATCTCTGCCAAAATTGCGGTGTGGGTATCGGGCCGCAGGACAATGCGTGCGCACTGTGTGGATTTAAACAGTTTAAATCGTGCGATAATTGTACCCAGACAACCTATGTGTTTGCGCCCTTTTGCCGCGAGTGCGGCGAAGTACCAACCAAGGTTGATGAATAACTGTGCGCAACCGGCGCACAAACAGCGCAAGGCGCGTCAGCTAATGCCAAGTCCCTGCCCCTTTGGGGGCAGTGGCTTACAGGCCCTGCGTCTTGCGCGCCGTACCATAGCGAGGTAGCCAATGAACACCGCAGCACACATCGTCACCCTAATGGTGGCAAGTTTTGCCACGGCAATCTACGCCGCGCCGCCAGCGCCAGACACGCGCGATCAGGCGATAGCCCTAATCGCCAGTAGTTATCAGCACAATATCGGTTATCAGCTCATCGAAAGCCTTACCACCGAAGTCGGTGCTCGGCAGGCAGGCAGCGAGGCCGAGGCCCGCGCACGACGTTGGGGCGCAGCCAAATTTCGACAATTGGGTTTTAGCAATGTGCGCATAGAGCCGTTTGAGGTCGAGTTCTGGGAGCGCGCGTCCGAGCGCGCCGAGATCGTCGCGCCATTTCCGCAGGTTCTCGTGATTACCTCCCTCGGCGGCAGCGTCGGCACGTCGGACGATGGCGTGCGCGGTGACGTGGTTCGATTTGCTACCTTACAGGCGTTAAAAGACGCGCCACAAACCGGTCTAGAGGGCAAGATTGTCTTTGTGGACGAGCCTATGACCCGAACCCAAGACGGCTCCGGCTACGGCGTCGCCGTGGCCAAGCGCTCTGGGGCCGCCAATGAAGCCGGCAAACGCGGCGCGCTAGCCGCGCTGATTCGCTCGGTGGGCACCGATCATCATCGCTTTCCCCACACCGGGCAGATGTACTATCAACCAGAGGTGGCCAAAGTGCCCATCGCTGCGCTGTCAGCCCCCGATGCCGATCAATTGCAACGCGCCCTATTGCGCGGCTCGGTCGAGCTGTCGCTGCGTTTAAACGTGCAATCGATGGGTATGCGACCCTCTGGCAACGTGCTGGCCGAAATACCCGGCACCAGCGACGAAATCGTGTTGATTGGTGCCCACCTAGACAGTTGGGATCTCGGCACCGGAGCCGTCGATGACGGTGCCGGCATCGGCATAACCGTGGCCGCTGCAAAACTGATACTGGACCTTAAAACCCCACCCAAGCGAACCATTAGAGTGGTGATGTTTGGCTCTGAAGAAGTCGGATTAGTGGGCGCTAAAGCCTACGCAAAAAAATACCAAGACAGCCTAGGTCAACACATCGTCGGCACCGAATCTGATTTTGGCGCGGGTAAAATTTGGCGCTTTGACACCCGCGTTGCCGACAGCGCCCTCGACGATATGCGCGCTATTCACAAGGTGCTGCAACCCCTTGGTATCGCCATGGGTGGCAACCAGGCCACGGGTGGCCCAGACATGGGGCCGCTGCGCGCGCTGGGTATGCCGGTGGTCACCCTCAAACAAAATGGCTGGGACTATTTTGACCTGCATCACACCGCCGACGACACCTTGGATAAGATCAATCCGGCCAACATCACGCAAAACGTCGCGGCCTACGCCGCGTTTGTATGGTTGGTGGCGAATATGGACGGTGATTTGCGCGCGGCTGAACCCCACTCCGACAGTAAATCCGTAGATTAGGCGACGCAGCTTGCAGTTAAGTTATGGGTTAAGGGATATGGGATATGGGTTATGGGCTATGGGCTATGGGTTAGGGGTTAGGGGTTAGGGGTTAGGGGTT
>CALGJN010000344.1:0-19335 GCA_937920185.1 uncultured Cellvibrionales bacterium
GCCTTCGCGGGGATATCCATCTGGTTGTTGATCACGAGACCCATGGCTCCCTCTTCGCTGTGCTCGCAGATATACACGACCGATTGAGAAAAATTGGGATCGTTGAGCCCGGGCATGGCCAGTAGAAAATGGTTTTTTAAGTTGGTGATTGGCTGATTATGTTTTTCCATAAACATAATATGAAGGTTTGACCGATGAAACTCAAGGCCCTGAGGGATAACTTTTTGCAGTTTTTATGATCCCAGAGGATTAATTTTTTTGCGCTGAGAGCTTAGGTGGCGATCGCGGCCATTAAAAGATCGCCGATTGAGAGACCGGTTGCACGGTCTATTTCGCGCACGCAGGTCGGACTGGTGACATTGATTTCGGTCAAATAATCACCGATCACATCAAGCCCTACAAATAACAACCCTTTGGCCACCAGGCTGGGTGCCACATGCTCGGCGATCCAGCGATCGCGATCGCTTAACGGCTGCACTATGCCTCGACCGCCAGCGGCCAGATTGCCGCGAAAATCATCCCCAGTGGGTACCCTGGCAAGGCAGTGTGAAACGACTTCACCGGCGACCACTAGAATCCGTTTATCGCCCGCGGTGATTTCCGACAGATAGCGTTGCGCCATGATGGTCTGTTGGCCGTTTTGAGTCAGAGTTTCGAGGATGACGTTGACATTTTGATCGCCCTGGCAAACGCGAAAAATAGAGGTGCCGCCCATGCCATCTAAAGGTTTATAGACCACATCGCCGTGCTCGCTGAGAAAGCTCTTTAGGCGCGCCTGATCGCGACTGACCAGCAGCGGTGGGGTGCATTCGGGGAACTCAGTAGCAAAAATTTTCTCATTGCAATCGCGCAAACTCTGCGGTCGATTGACCACCGAGCAGCCGCGCCGTTGCGCCGCTTCGAGAATATAGGTGGCGTAGACGTATTCGCTGTCAAAGGGTGGGTCTTTGCGCATTAAAATGACGTCCAGTGACTCCAGCGCTGCGACCTCGATGGGTCCTAGCGAGTGCCATCGACGTTCATCCTCAAACACTTCCAGCGCGCGCATTTCGGCGCGCGGGTGACCGTTCTCCAAGAACAGTTGTCCCAGCTCCATATAGTACAGGCGGTACCCGGCGCGCTGAGCGGCAAGCAGCAGTGCCAGCGTGGTGTCTTTGTGGTAGTTGATTTGGTCGATAGGGTCCATGATGACCCCGAGAGTTTTTTCCGCCATTGTTTCTCTTCGCGCACAAGTGCCAGCAATTAACCGATCTTTATTATAACGCAGTAGGCGTATAAAAACTCGTGCTTCAGGATGGCCTTGGCGGGTGCTTTCGGCGTGCGCTCGGGAATTGTTGATGTGTCGCGTGAATGCACGTTAAGATTGGGGTAATGACGTCATACACACTCAGGTAAAAAAGGAAACGGCAATGCATGGATTAATGATGGATGTACCACTGACTATTACGTCGATTATGCGTCATGCTGACCTTGTCCACGGCGACTCGGAGATCGTGTCGGTCACCGCTGATGACCCGCATCATCGTTATTCTTACAGTGATGCCTTTGGTCGCGTGCGCCAACTGGCCAATGCCCTCGCCAAACAAGGTTTGGCCGCCGGCGATCGCATTGCGACGCTGGCGTGGAACGACTATCGTCACTTTGAGCTTTACTACGCGGTATCCTGTGGGGGGCAGGTCTGTCACACGGTCAATCCGCGCCTTTTCCCGGAGCAAATCGCGTATATTTTAAACCACGCCGAGGACCGTTGGGTGTTCGTCGATCCGATGTTTGTGCCGTTGATGGAGCAATTGCAGAGCCGCCTGCCGCTAGTGGAGGGGTTTGTAGTACTCACCAGCGAAGCGCTGATGCCCGCGACTGATCTACGCAATTGCTGTGCCTACGAGAGTTTTATCGCCGATCAATCGGATGCTTTTGAATGGCCCGACTTGGATGAGAACGCCGCTAGCTCCTTGTGCTATACCTCTGGCACTACCGGCAATCCGAAGGGTGTGCTCTACAGCCACAGGAGCACCCTGTTGCACTCGCTAGTGGGGGCTCTTCCGGACGTTATGAATCTCTCGGTTGACGATGTGGTGATGCCGATAGTGCCGATGTTCCACGTCAACGCCTGGGGCACCGCCTACAGCGGGCCAATGATCGGGGCCAAGCTGGTGTTGCCGGGGCCGAAAATGGCCGATGGCGAGACATTGGCGCGGCTTATTAACGCAGAAAAGGTCAACTACTCTCTCGGCGTACCGACGATTTGGCTGGCCTTGGTCAATTATTTAGAGCAGTCAGGTGAGTCTGTGGACTCGCTGAATACGGTGGTGGTTGGAGGGTCTGCCTGCCCCTTGTCGCTGATGCATGCACTGGAAAAGCACGGTGTTTGGGCCGATGTTGGCTGGGGTATGACCGAGATGAGTCCGCTGGGAAGCTACAATCGCCAGACCGCCAAAATGCGTCAGTCGACGCGAGAACACGTCGACCAGATGCGGGTTAAAGCGGGCCGTTCGGTATTCGGCGTTGAAATGAAAATCGTCGATCACGACGATCGCAGTCTACCCCGCGATGGCCGGAGTTCGGGGCTGTTAAAAGTGCGCGGGCCCTGGGTTTGCAGCAGCTACTTTCGCGGGGATCAGAGCACCGCGCTAGACGCAGATGGCTGGTTCGATACCGGCGATATGGCAACCATTGATCGGCGCGGCACGCTGACCATTACCGATCGGGTCAAGGATGTTATTAAGTCGGGCGGTGAGTGGATCAGTTCCATCGATGTCGAGAACGCGGCGATGGCGCATCCCGATGTGCGCGAGGCCGCGGTAATTGGTATAGCCGATGAAAAATGGACCGAACGTCCGCTGTTAATTGTTATTCCAGAGGATCATGCGACGCCTGACTCGGCAACCATACTGGCCTTTCTAGAGGACAAAATTGCCAAGTGGTGGGTGCCTGATGCCTGCGTTTTTGTCGATCAAATACCGCATACCGCGACCGGCAAAATCAGCAAAAAAGATCTGCGTGAGCAGTTCAAGGACTTCGGACACGGCTGACGCTGGCCTGTCGCTGGGTCGCTGAGTGTTTTGTCGATAGAGCTGTTCAACGCCGGTTACAACCTCACCCAACAGCTGGTGGTCAAGCGCCACCGGTCGCGACAACCGATACTCACTGAATGATGGGAGGGGTGTTGTTTGTTAGTCACGAGGGTCGCTAGATCGCTGCCTCCAGGAGAGCGGATCTTTTTGTTTGCCTGTGGTAAATTGTCGTCTTTTCATGGGTGCTCGCCGGTCGCGCAAAACAATACGCAGGCGTTGCAAGCGAGACTCAGTTTCCAATTGCTTATATAACTAACCAGGTTCGAGGGTTAAATGACTGATTACACAATTGCTCCATCTATTTTGGCGGCCGATTTCGCGCGTCTTGGTGCCGAGGTCGATGCGGTGCTAGAGGCGGGCGCTGATGTGGTGCATTTTGATGTTATGGATAACCATTACGTGCCGAATTTGACCATTGGCCCGCTGGTCTGCGAGGCCCTTCGCAAGCATGGTGTCACCGCGCCGATCGATGTGCATTTGATGGTGCAACCGGTGGACGACCTGATCCGCATGTTCGCCGATGCCGGCGCCAGTTACATTACCTTTCACCCCGAGGCGTCGGCGCACGTCGATCGCTCGTTGCAGTTGATTGATGACTTGGGTTGTAAGGCCGGGTTGGTACTCAACCCTGGAACCGGTCTAGACGCCGTACGCTGGGTTGTCGATCGCCTCGATATTTTGTTGTTAATGTCGGTCAATCCGGGGTTTGGCGGCCAAGCGTTTATCCCTCAAACGCTGGACAAATTACGCGCCGCCAAGGCCATGATCGACAGCAGTGGCCGCGACATACGCCTCGAAGTGGATGGCGGTGTGGGGGTGGCTAATATCGCCGAAGTGGCACGTGCCGGCGCCGATATGTTTGTCGCTGGATCGGCTATTTTTAGCCAGCCAGATTACGCCGTGGTGATTGCCCAGATGCGTGCTGAGTTGTCAAAAGTAACCGCGTTGGCGGTTTAAACGCTTGCCCGCCGGCGATAATCGTTTAAACTTATTCCCTGATTACAGGAGTTTTCAGTTGGCATATTCATTTTCTTTTCAGTTGCGCGCAAAGCGTCGCGCAGGGTGTTGGCGAAACGAGTTCGCTATCGATAGACATCGCCCCTGCTAGACGATTTAACTGAACAAGGAATGCCTCCATGAATGCCGAACAATTTGCCCAGCTCGCCGAGCAGGAATACAACCGTGTTCCGGTTACGCGAGAACTTCTCGCCGACCTTGAAACCCCTCTGAGTATCTACCTTAAACTTGCCCGAGGAGCCAATTCGTATCTGTTTGAATCCGTACAGGGCGGCGAAAAATGGGGCCGTTACTCACTGATCGGATTGCCGTCGGCGACGGTGTTAAAGGTGTTTGGATCCCGCTTAGAAATCCGGCGCGATGGTGAGCTGATACGGTGTTGCGAAACCGATGATCCACTGGCCGAGATAGAACTTTTTCGGCAGTCATTCAAAATGCCTAAATTACCCGATTTGCCGCGTTTTAGCGGTGGTTTGGTGGGCTACTTTGGGTACGATACGGTACGTTTTGTCGAGCCTAGACTACGCGATAGTGCGCCGGTGGATGTCTTGGGCACCCCAGATATCCTGTTGATGGCATCGGATGAAGTGGTAATTTTTGACAATTTGGCGGCTAAGATCATCTTTGTGGTGCACGCCGATACCGCGCTTCCCGACTCGTTGGATCGGGCGCAGTCGAGGCTCGATAGTCTGCAAGAGCAGTTGCTCGATGCGCCGCCGCGATTGCCCGACTTAAATTTACAGGGTCGCGCCAGCGATGAGTTTATTTCGAGCTTCGGTAAACCGGAATACCTGCGCGCGGTGGATCGTGCCAAGCAATACATTTTGTCCGGCGACGTGATGCAAGTGGTGCCGTCGCAGCGCTTATCGGCGCCATTCGACGCCCCGCCGATTAACCTATACCGCGCACTACGGGTGTTTAATCCCTCGCCGTACATGTACTTTTTAGATTTGGATGATTTTCATATCGTCGGTTCTTCCCCCGAGGTATTGGCGCGGTTGGAAGACGGGACGGTCACGGTGCGACCGATAGCCGGTACCCGCCGTCGTGGTAGCAACGATCGCGAGGATGATGAGTTGCAAGCTGAAATGCTCGCCGACCCCAAAGAGATCGCCGAGCACCTGATGCTCATCGATCTAGGGCGCAACGATGTCGGTCGTATCAGCCAAATAGGCAGCGTCGAGGTGACCGAAAAAATGGTTGTCGAGCGCTATTCTCACGTCATGCATATCACGTCCAATGTGGTCGGTGAGGTCACCGCTGGAACTGGGCCGATAGACGTGCTTCGCGCCACGCTCCCGGCGGGAACCCTGAGCGGTGCACCAAAAATTCGGGCGATGCAAATTATCGATGAATTGGAGCCAGTAAAGCGCAATATCTATGGCGGTGCGGTCGGTTATATCGGTTGGAACGGCAATATGGATACCGCCATTGCGATCCGTACTGCGGTCATAAAAGACGGTCGTTTACACGTTCAGGCGGGCGGCGGTGTGGTAGCTGACTCAGACCCCGAATTGGAGTGGGAGGAGACGATGAACAAGGCGCGCGCGATCTTTAAAGCCGCAGGCATGGTGGGGGCGTTGAAATGATTCTGATGATCGATAATTACGACTCCTTTACTTACAACGTGGTGCAATATCTCGGCGAGTTAGGTGCCGAGGTGGTGGTTCATCGCAATGATCAAATTGATCTCGACGGGATTGAAAAGCTAGCGCCAGATCGCATCGTCGTCTCGCCAGGACCGTGCACGCCGGATCAGGCGGGCATTTCAATGGAGCTTATTCGGCATTTTGGTGCGACTATTCCAATTTTGGGCGTCTGCTTGGGCCATCAAAGTATCGGTCAAGCGCTCGGCGGTCGCGTGGTTCGCGCTCGGCAGGTGATGCACGGCAAGACCTCGCCGATCTATCACTCTGGCGAGGGTGTCTTTCGGAACTTGCCGAGCCCGTTTGTGGCAACTCGTTATCACTCGCTGATCGTCGCCCGCGAAGACCTACCGGCAGATTTACAGATTACCGCATGGACGCAAACACCCGCGGGTGAAAAAGACGAAATTATGGGCTTTAGGCATCGCCATTATCCGCTTGAGGGTGTGCAGTTTCACCCGGAATCCATATTGACCGAATACGGCCACGATTTGCTGCACAATTTTCTCGAGGATCCATCGTGAATATTGTTGGCGCGCTTGAGCGATTGGTCGATGGCGACGATTTGACGGCAGCCGAGATGCGCGCCGTAATGCGTCAGATTATGACCGGGGCCGCCGACGACGCTCAGATCGGCGGATTTTTGGTGGCGCTGCGGGTTAAGGGAGAGACCATTGCAGAAATTACCGGCGCGGTTGAAGTCATGCGCGAGTTGGTTACCGCGGTGCCGGTGGCCGATACCCAATTGGTCGATATCGTCGGCACCGGCGGCGATGGTGCCAATCTCTTTAACGTCTCGACTGCAGCGAGTTTCGTAGTTGCAGCCGCCGGAGGCCGTGTAGCCAAGCACGGTAATCGCTCGGTAAGTAGCAACAGTGGCGCTGCCGATGTGCTCCAAGCCGCGGGTGTAAATATCGAATTGACGCCAGCGCAGGTGGCTCTATGCGTCGGTGAAATTGGGCTCGGTTTTATGTTTGCGCCGGCGCATCATAGCGCCATGAAATATGCTGTTGGTCCACGCAAGGCGCTGGGTCTGAGAACCATATTCAACATCCTTGGGCCGATGACCAACCCCGCGGGAGTCCGCCGCCAATTGATCGGCGTCTATGCCAAAGCGCTGTGCGCGCCGATCGCTGAAGTGCTCGGGCATCTCGGGGCAGAGCATGTCATGGTAGTGCACTCAGAGGATGGGCTCGACGAGATCAGTATTGCCGCGCCGACCCATGTCGCCGAATTTGTCGGCGGCGAAGTGCGCGAGTATCGGATAGAGCCGCAAACCCTGTTGGCCGAGCAACACTCATTGCAAGGTTTGACGGTCGAAACGGCCGAGCAGTCGTTGGCATTAATTGTCGACGCGCTGGGTAAACGGCAGGGGCGCTATGCCAAGGCGGCCGCCGATATGATCGCCATCAATGCCGGTGCGGCGCTCAAAGTGGCCGGTATTGCTGCGCACTTGGAAGAGGGCATCGCGATAGCCCAAGACATTATTAGCTGCGGCTTGGCGCGCGCCAAAATTAGCGACTTGGCGCTTTTTACTCAATGCCAGCGCGATCTGGATTAACAGTGGGCGCAAAGTATGTGCCGGCGGACTGAAAACCTATGACTCAAACACCGACCATTTTAAAAAAGATTTTACAGCGCAAAGATGAAGAAATTACCCAGCGTCAAGCGCGCATTAATCTGACCGAGATTATCGCGCGGGCTGACGTCGCGCCTGCCGTTCGTGGATTTAATCGAGCACTGCAGCAGCGCTTGGACAGCGGTGACGCGGCGGTGATCGCGGAAATTAAAAAGGCCTCGCCGAGCAAGGGGGTGATCAGACCCGACTTCGATCCAGTGGCAATCGCCCAGAGTTATGCCCGTGGTGGCGCCGCATGTCTCTCCGTCCTCACCGACGTGGATTTTTTTCAGGGCAGCGACGAATACCTGCGCGCGGTTCGCAACTGCTGCGATCTACCGCTGATACGCAAAGATTTTATTATTCATCCCTATCAAGTCTACGAGGCCCGTGCCATTGGCGCGGATTGCATTTTGTTGATCGTGTCCGCGTTGGACTCGGCGCAGTTGAAAGATTTGCATGCTCTAGCGGTCGATTTGGGCATGGATGTTTTGATCGAGGTCCACGACGGCGCTGAGTTAGAGTTGGCCTTAGCGATAGATAGCCGCGTGATTGGCATCAATAACCGCAATTTACACAGCTTTGAGACAACGCTCGAAAATACCTACCAGTTACTCGATCAGATTCCAGCGGGCTGCCTGGTGGTGACTGAGAGCGGTATTCGCACCCGCGCCGATGTCACTGCGATGCGCGCGCGGAATGTGCATGGGTTTTTGGTTGGAGAAGCTTTTATGCGCTGCGCCGATCCCGGCGAAAAGCTGGCCGAGTTATTCGCCATGGATGAGGAGTAATAGAGCAGGTCGCCGAGTTGTTAACGGGTATTAAAGATCACCATGGTCTTGCCCGATATGGACATTAATCCCTGCTGCTCGAGGTCTTTGAGCACTCGCCCGACCATCTCGCGAGAACAACCCACTATGAGCCCAATTTCCTGACGGGTTATTTTTATTTGCATACCGCTCGGATGGGTCATGGCGCTGGGCTGTTTACACAGATCCATCAGCGCTTCGGTGACTCTTCCGGTGACGTCTAAAAACGCCAAATTGCCCAATTTACGGGTCGTATCTCTGAGTCGGCGGGCCAGTTGCGTGTTGATTGCACGCAAAAATTCTGGGTATTCTTCGCTCAGTTCGTGAAACTGTTCATAGTTGATTTCGGCGATTTCACAGTCGGTTCGGGCCCGCACCCAGGCGCTTCTGGGGGCTTTTTCAAACAGCCCCAAATCGCCGATAAAGTCGCCGGGGTTGAGGTATGCGAGCGTCAGTTCTCGATCTTCTTTGCGGTCTTCGAGAACCACTGCAACGGAACCTTCAATGATATAATAGAGAACGTCGGCAACATCGCCAACATAGACGATGGTTCCTTTGGCAGGATAGTGTCGACGATGACAATGGGCTAAAAAAACGTCCACATTTTCAATATGCGGCGTCAGTACTGTGGCTACCAAACTGGCTCTCCTTTGACTTGCTTGGCGGTAAACCGACTCCCTAGGGTGGGAAAAGGCCTATCTCTCTTTGTTAATACTAGTCAATAATTTGGCAGGCATAGGAGATTTGTTGGGTTTATTTTAATTTTAACTATTTTTATAGGAGATTCGCTGATGCGAGCCGTGGTCAAATGGGTGGATGGGGTGATGTTTCTCGGTGAGTCCGATAGCGGACATGCAGTGGTGATGGACGGTGCAGAGCAACAGGGGGGCAGAAATATCGGCCCCAGGCCGATGGAATTAATCCTTATTGGGTTGGGTGGGTGTGCTTCGTTTGACGTCGTCACTATCTTGCAAAAAGGACGTCGATTACCGGTTGAGTGCTATACCGAGTTGGCGGCGAGTCGGGCGGATGCCGTGCCGGCGGTCTTTACTAAAATTCATCTTCACTTTGTCGTTCAAGGTAATGATTTGAGCGATGCAGTGGTTAAACGAGCGGTCGAGTTGTCGGCGCAAAAATACTGCTCTGCCTCGATCATGTTGGGTGCCGCCGGCGTCGAGATAACGCATAGTTACGCGGTGAGTTAGTCAGCGCTGTCGTGAGTTTTCAGAGCCAAAAAGGCGAGACAAAAAGTTGAGATTAAAAGTCGAGATTAAAAGTTGGCAAAAAAAAGGAGCCTGAGGAAGGCTCCTAAAAAATTCCCTGCTATGATTGCTAGGGAGGGGTTGCGTATGATTTGTCGCCAAACAGCGGCACCAACTCAATAACTCGCGAACATAGTAACCGCGGGCTCGATATCATCCAAATGCACTTTTTGCATTCATGCTATGCATTTTTGTTATACACTTTGTTATGGCTGGAGATGGCTTGGCATCAGGTTGTCAGCGACGGCTGGGTTGGCTCCCAACAAACCGTGCGATGGTGGTCTGGCGATTGACTCGTTAACGGCAACAATTAGGCGTAGGCGGCTTTGGATGAACCCCTAGCATCTGATTGCTAGGGGTTAGTTCTAACCATAAAAGGGTTACTTTTGAATGGTTTTTCCTTGGTCGGACTTCAGTTTTGCAACTTCATCCCCGGCTATTGCAGCGCCTGCGATTCCGGTAAAACCGAGTACTAAATAAACCAATAACATGGTGATGTCTCCTTATTTTTTAGGGGTCAACGACCCGATGAAGAGAATATACGCCTACCCGCGGAATAATCCCAATGCATTGTTTTCATCTTCTTTATTACTTTTTGTAATGACTTGGGTGTTGCGATATGCGCGGTTGAAGCGCGTGGCATTTTGTCGGTCTTTTTACCCCCCTGTTATGCGTCACCTATAAAATCTGAGTTGCGCGGCGGTTGCTTTTTAACCGACTGCTTAGCCGCGGTCACGGCAACGGTGTTTTATGATTTATGGGGTTTAGATAGGCAGCATAAAACGGAGTCAGGGATAGTCGCGTTGAACATTTTCGCTGTGCTATTAAGTGTGATTGAATAGCCCATGTTGAGCCACCATTTTTAAATCATATAGCCTTTGTTTAGGTAGACATGCACCGCAACGACAGCGGTAAATTCGCGGGTTCAATAGTCCTATCACCAATGCCCATGGGTCATTTTTAGCGCGCAAAAAACCGAAAGATCACATTGAGGCTTGACCACAACATAAAGCAAATGCATTATTTGTCGATCACCTATGATTATTGGTTATTCCATGAGGCACCCATGAATTTACAAAAACTGTCGCGTATGGACCTCAACCTGTTGGTTTCTCTACAGGCTCTGCTCGAGGAAAAAAGCGTAACCCGCGCCGCCCAGCGGTTATACATTACCCAACCGGCTATGAGCCGAGTGCTGCAGCGCCTTAGGCAACAACTGGGCGACCCTTTGTTTACCCGTTCCGGTAACGAATTGGTACCAACGCCCAGGGCGCAAGATTTACAGAGCCGGTTGCCCAATATGTTAGAGAATATTCTCGAAATGGTGGCTCGTGGTGAGTTTGACCCAGCCTCCTATGAGGGCGAAATCAGCATTGCCGTCCCAGAATTCTTTGCCATTTCATTGATCTCTCAACTGACTCGGATGTTAAGCGAGCGTGCGCCCGGGGTGGTGCTGTCAATTTCGAGCGATACCGACTCTGTCGAGGGCGAGCTGGCTGCCGGGTTACTCGACTTTGCCATCGATATCGATAAAACGCTCAGTGATGACATCAGCGCCACGCACCTGACCACCTATCGCCCCTCTATTTGGATGCGCGAGGGCCACCCTTTGGCGGCAAAATCTAAACTGACGCTGGACGACATCCTTGAATACCCGTACGTGCAATACTATTTGCTGATCGCTAAACGGGTCAGCGCGAGAACCGACTCACGGTTTGATAAAACCCTACGGCGACTGGGTCGAAAACGTAAAAAAGCGCTGGTCACCAAGCAGTTTATGACCGCCATGGAGACCATCAGCGACAGTGATTGTTTAATGGTCGCGGCGCGCTATGGGCACACGCTCGAGGAAGAGATGTACCCCATCGTGCGCAAGAGTTTCCCAGATGATCTTCCACACGAAAAGTCGATTACCCTGGTATTACTGCAACACGCTCGAACCATGGACTCACCGATTCATCGCTGGTTGGTCGCTGCGATTCAGAGTATCGTTAAGGAATGACCGGCGTTGCGATGGCCGGTCAAAACGCTTTGAGCATCGATCTCGCTGAGCTGATAGCACTCTAGCTGTTGCGTTCGAGTGCGCGCCAAGCGATATCTTTGCGATAAAAGGCGCCGTCCCAGTGAATCCCTCGACACAGCGCATAAGCCGCCTCTCTGGCGTCATCGACACTGTCACCCAAGGCCGTTGCACAGAGTACTCGCCCGCCATTGGTGACCACAACGCCGGCCTCGAGGCGGCTTCCGGCATGAAACACCTTGCCGTCATCCGAGCCATTAGCGTTGCCGGATAAGCCGCTGATTGGCTGTCCTTTAGGGTATTTTCCAGGATAGCCCGCCGCGGCTAACACCACGCCGACCGCTGGGCGCGGATCCCATTCTGCCGACTGTCCGTCGAGTTTCCCCGACAGCGCAGCGAGGCAGTGTTCGACTAAATTTGACCGCAGGCGCAGCATAATTGGCTGCGTCTCCGGATCGCCAAAGCGACAGTTATATTCGATGACTTTGGGTGCGCCGTCGGCGGTTATCATCAAACCGGCGTACAAAAATCCGCAGTAGGGATTGCCTTCGGCCGCCATGCCCTCGACCGTCGGCATAATAATTTCATCCATCACCCGTCGATGAATCTCTGCGCTCACTACCGGCGCAGGTGAATAGGCCCCCATTCCGCCGGTATTGGGCCCGCTGTCACCCTCGCCAACCCGCTTATGATCCTGGCTGGTGGCCATCGGCAGGACGTTTTTACCATCCACCATAACGATAAAACTGGCCTCTTCACCATCCAGATACTCCTCGACCACGACCCGATGGCCGGCAACGCCAAAAACGTTTCCAGACAGCATATCGGTAATGGCGTCTTCCGCCTCGCTCAGGGAGGTGGCGACAATTACCCCCTTGCCTGCGGCCAGCCCATCCGCCTTGATCACAATGGGTGCGCCTTTAGCTCGCACATAGGCGATTGCGGCATCGCGCTCAGTAAAGGTTTGATAGTCGCCACTGGGTATATTGTGGCGCGCCAAAAAATCTTTGGTAAAGGCTTTAGACGCCTCGAGCTGGGCGGCCCCTTGGGTGGGGCCAAAGATTGCCAGTTGACGTTGCTGAAAAAAATTAACGATGCCATCCACCAATGGCTGCTCTGGCCCGACAATGGTCAAGTCAACGCTGTGCTGGTGGGCAAAATCGGCCAGTCCGGCAAAATCATCGACGCCAAGATCGATGTTTTCGATGCCTGATTCCAGCGCCGTCCCGGCATTGCCCGGTGCTACAAAGACTTTGTCGACGCCGGCGCAGCGCGCCGCGTTCCAGGCCAACGCATGTTCGCGGCCACCGCCACCAATCACCAATACTTTCATACCAACTCTTCTTAAAAAAACGGTGTATTATTGTATCAGACCGCCGTCTGCAGGCGATTAAAAAAGCGTAACAAGCCGCTGATTGAGCCTTTTGTTAAGGCCTATTGGCCACTCATATCGTATACACTGAGCGCAGAAACAGATGTTCTAAGTACGCCGCTTATCTGCCATTCACTTGCTGCCGTATTACGGCAACCAAAAATAACGAAAATCATTATGTCAGAACTCAGTACAGCCCCAGTCATCATGTGGTTTCGCCAAGATCTACGCCTTCGCGATAATCCCGCATTGGTTGCCGCCTTGGGGCACGCCAAGGTCATTCCGATCTATATATTAGACGACGTCAACGCCGCTCAAGATCGCATCGGGGCGGCGAGTCGCTGGTGGTTGCATCACGCGCTGTCGTCGCTCGGTCAATCCCTCGACGGACAGTTGCAGTTTTATCGCGGCGACGCCAGCGAAATCATACTGTCGCTGGTCACTCACTATGGCGCTACTGGCGTCTACTGGAACCGTTGTTACGAGCCATGGCGTCTGGCTCGCGATAGCCAACTGAAAATCCAACTGCGCGCTCGCGGTATTGCTACCCATAGTAGCAACGCCAGCCTGTTGTGGGAGCCCTGGCAGGTGCTGAAAAAAGACGCCACACCGTATCGCGTGTTTACTCCGTACTACCGACGTGGCTGTCTATCGGCGCCAGCGCCGCGCCAACCGCTGCCCGCACCGACGTTGCATCTGGCTGACTGCGAGCCAAGTGCTCGCTCGCTGCGCATTGGCGATCTCGAATTGTTGCCACGGGTGGGCTGGGATGCGCCCCTGCGCGAATGCTGGGAGATCAGCGAGCAGGGCGCACACCGCCGATTGGACGATTTCGTTGATAGCCAACTCGAAGATTACCGCGACGGCAGGAACTTTCCCAATCGCGCCAATGTCTCCCGCTTATCGCCTTATTTACATTTTGGTCAGATATCTGTCAATAGCGCGTGGTACCGCGCCCAGGCAGGCGCAGACTATGCCGGCGATGGCGCCGGCTTAGATACTTTTTTAAGCGAGTTAGGGTGGCGCGAGTTCTCGCACTATCTGCTCTATCATTTTCCCCAGTTACCGCGGGAAAACCTCCAGTCAAGGTTCGATAATTTCCCGTGGATTACTGATCCCGAGGCGCTATCGGCTTGGCAGGACGGCCGCACCGGCTATCCCCTGGTGGATGCGGGGATGCGTGAATTGTGGCTCACCGGGTATATGCACAATCGCGTGCGCATGGTTGTTGGATCATTTTTGGTGAAAAATTTATTACTTCACTGGCATCATGGCGAGGCTTGGTTTTGGGATTGTCTAGTGGATGCCGACCTGGCAAGCAACAGCGCTAGCTGGCAGTGGGTAGCAGGCAGTGGTGCTGATGCAGCGCCGTTCTTTCGAATCTTTAATCCGATTACTCAAAGCGAAAAATTTGATGGCGACGGCGATTATATTCGTCGTTATGTGCCGGAACTGAGCGCACTACCGAAAAAATATATCCATGCGCCTTGGCTTGCCCCCGAGGCAATATTAAGCGCCGCAAAAGTGGTTATAGGCGTCGACTACCCAGCGCCCATCGTCGACATTAAGGCCTCGCGAGCGCGCGCACTGGAGGCCTTTGCACATACCAAAAATGTCGGCTAAAGGCGCGTCGAAGTGTCGCTCAGTGGCGAAAATGGCGCATGCCGGTAAACACCATCGCCATGCCGTTTTCGTTGGCGGCGGCGATCACTTCGTTGTCGCGCATCGACCCCCCGGGTTGGATTACGCAATGGATCCCAGAACTGGCGGCGTTGTCAATGCCATCTCTGAATGGGAAAAACGCGTCCGAGGCCATCACCGCTCCGGCAACCGATAAGCCGGCGTGTTCGGCTTTTATAGCCGCAATCCGTGCCGAATTGATACGACTCATCTGGCCTGCTCCGACACCGATAGTTCGACCGTCTTTGGCGTAGATGATGGCGTTTGATTTGACCATTTTGGCGACTCTCCAGGCAAACAGCATGTCCTCGATTTCCGCTTCCGTGGGTACTCGATCGCTCACCACCTTGAGATCGTCACGCGCGACCATGGCGTCGTCGCGATGTTGGATTAACAGACCGCCGTTGACGCGCTTGTAGTCGAGACTCGGGGGTTGTTGTTGACCCCACATTCCACACTCTAACAAGCGTACATTCTTTTTCGCCGCGACCGCGACAACCGCTTCTGCCGCCACACTCGGGGCAATAATGACCTCGACAAATTGCTGCTCGCAGATCGCCGCCGCAGTCGCCGCATCGAGTTCCCGATTAAACGCAACAATACCGCCAAAGGCCGATTCAGGATCGGTTTCAAATGCTAGTTGGTAGGCCTGTCCAATCTCGTCAGCCACCGCAACGCCGCACGGATTGGCATGTTTAACAATCACGCAGGCCGGCCGTTGAAATTGCTTTACGCACTCCAGCGCAGCGTCGGTGTCGGCGATATTATTGAACGATAATTCCTTACCCTGCAACTGCACAGCCGTGGCTATGCAGGCCTGTGGAGGGTTTGCCTCGGTGTAGAACGCCGCTTGCTGATGCGGGTTTTCGCCATAGCGCATATCTTGTGCTTTGCGATACTGGGCGTTGTAGGTATTGGCAAATGCACTCGGATGGTTTTCGATATCTCGGCCACCAAAGTGATTGGCTATCATGCCATCGTAACTCGCGGTGTGCTCGAATGCCCGCACCATCAGTTCATAGCGCGTCTGGTAGCCAAGCTGAGCGCTGTTTTCTTGTAACTCGCCGGCAACGGCGGCATAGTCAGAGGCGTTGACAACCACGGCTACATCGCGGTGGTTTTTAGCCGCTGACCTGAGCATTGTCGGGCCGCCTATATCGATGTTTTCCACCGCAGTGGCGAGTTCGCAGTTGGGATCGGCAACGGTATCGGCAAACGGATAAAGATTCACCACCACCATGTCGATCGGCTTGATTCCGTGCTCGGTCATGACTCGGTCATCGATACCTCTCCGTCCTAGAATGCCACCGTGCACCCGTGGGTGGAGGGTTTTCACTCGACCATCCATCATCTCCGGGAAACCGGTGTAGTCGGAGACTTCGGTAACCGCAATGCCCTCAGCTCGCAGCAGTTTAAAGGTTCCACCGGTGGATAAAATTTCAATGCCCAGAGACGTCAGAGTCTCGGCAAACTCGACAATTCCGGTTTTGTCGGAAACGCTGATTAGTGCGCGTGCAACGGTTTTTAAGTCGCTCATTGGCCCCTCTTTGGATAGCTTTATAAAAGATCGTAGTGTTTTAATTTTTTCCGCAGTGTGGCGCGATTCAGGCCTAGCATTGCGGCCGCTTTACTTTGGTTGTGGCGGTTGTACTTCATAACCGCTGATAACAGCGGCGGTTCCACCTCGGCCATGACGATGGCGTAAAGATCGCTACTAGTCTGACCGTCTAAATCCGAAAAATAGCGCTCCATTGCATTGGCTGTACTATCGCACAGGGCGCCTGGAGGTTTGTTCAAATCATCTGAATTACCCATTAGGCGGCCCGTTGGCAAGCATGTAAATTATCACCAAAATATCGCTGAAGGGCCTGGCATTGAGCCGCTGCACTGTCCAATTGATTAAAATCGCGGGTGAAACCTTTGCCCGAGGGCGACTGATTTAGGTACCAACCCATGTGCTTTCTGACCACGCGCACGCCGGTCGGTTCGCCATAAAACTGGTGAACCGCGCTAAGATGGCGCGTCATCACCGCTGCAAGCTCGTCGGTGGAGGGAGGGTCGAGCAGCTTGCCATGGCTTAAATAGTGGTTAATCTGACGAAAAATCCATGGGTTGCCCTGCGCTGCCCTGCCGATCATCACCGCAGCGGCGCCGGTGCGGTCGAGAATCACGCGCGCCTGTTCAGGCAGGCAGATATCGCCATTGGCAATAACCGGGATTGTCACCGCAGCGACAACGTCGGTAATGGTGTCGTAGTCTACCGTGCCGACAAAGCGACAGGCGCGGGTTCGTCCATGCACCGCCAGTGCGGCGATACCGGCGTCTTCGGCGATTTTAGCGATAGTTGTTGCGTTGCGGTTGGCGAGATCCCAACCGGTGCGAATCTTTAACGTCACCGGCACCGTTACCGCGGAGGTGACCGACTGCAAAATACTTTTCACCAGCGCTGGGTCTTGCAGCAGCGCTGACCCAGCAGCGCGGCGACAGACTTTTTTCGCTGGGCAGCCCATGTTGATATCTATGATCTCAGCGCCTTGTGCGACATTGTACTGCGCTGCTGCGGCCATCATGTGCGGGTCGTAACCGGCGATCTGCACAGATCTTGGCGCCGGCTCGGCACCAAATTGGGTGCGTAGGCGAGATTTACGCGTCTGCCATGTGCTGGGGTCGGCGGCGACCATTTCCGAGACCACCAAGCCAGCACCTAGTTCTTTACACAGCTGCCGAAACGGCAGGTCGGTAACGCCTGCCATAGGCGCAAGAACCGTTTGGTTGGTTATTTGATAGGATCCAATGTGATACAAACGGACGCTCGCAACGACTAATTTAAGGACGTTATAGTAACCTGACAGCGACTTGATAAAAAGTCGCTGGGCATAAAAAACCCTTTGCACCGCGCGCGATCAATCTATGTTGGGCGTGGATAGAGGCTCTGGTCGTTGACCTAGGAAGGTATTTTTTTCGCCCCTAGTTGGGCCCACCCCGACGAGATAATGGGTGGGTCGAATTGAAACTGCGCATTGTACGGGGCACACACCGCGTCGATTTGAGTTGCTAGAATCCCGGACAGGCAGATTTGCCCGCCGGCTTGAGTCATAGCCGAGAGCTGCGGGGCGAGTTGGATCAGCGGAGCGGCGAGGATATTGGCGAGTATAAACTCGCCATCCAGGTCTTCGGGCAAGTCGCTAGGTAGCAGGCAGTCTATCTGTGATGCGGATATGGCATTGCGCTCGGCATTGTCGCGAGTTGCCAGCAGCGCTTGGGGGTCGTTGTCGACCGCAAAAACTTTACCTGCACCTAATAGCACAGCGGCAATGCCGAGAATTCCTGAGCCACAGCCAAAGTCGATCACCGTTTTTCCGCCTAGCGGTTGTTGGTCGAGCCACTGCAAGCAGAGGAACGTTGTCGGGTGGCTACCAGTGCCAAAGGCCAGACCTGGGTCGAGAATGACATTTACCGCATCCGGTTGCGGTGGCGGCGTCCAGCTTGGGCATACCCAAAGCCGTTCGCCGCAGCGTACCGGATGAAAGTCTTTTTTCCATTCGTTGCACCAGTCCCGCTCTGCTATGGGTAGCCAGTGCGCGGCTGCATTGGGCAATTGACGGCGCACTTGTGACTCGATCTGGGCGCAGTCTCGGTGCGCATCAAACAGACCCGTGACAATACAACGATCCCAGAGGGGCGTCTCGCCAACGCCGGGCTCTAATATCGGTTGATCTGCGGCATCCTCCAGCGTTACCGACAGGGCGCCGCTGTCGAATAGGGCGGTCTCGATGAGGTCGCTATCGCCGCGCAGACAATCGATTTTAAGTTGCTGCCAATGCGTTTGACTTTTGATCGTCATGCGTCCCGTTACAGGCCGAGTTTTTTCTCGAGATAGTGAATGTTGACGCCGCCCTCCTGAAAGGCCGGGTCGCGGACTAAGTTGGCGTGCAGATCTATGTTGGTTTTTATGCCGTCGATGAGCATTTCGTCGAGGGCATTGGCCATGCGCGATAACGCCGAGGCCCGATCGCTGCCATAGGTTATAATTTTGCCGATCAGTGAATCGTAGTGAGGCGGCACCACGTAGCCGTTGTAAATGTGTGAATCGACGCGGACACCATTGCCGCCGGGCGCATGATAGGCGCGGATAGTGCCTGGCTGCGGTAAGAAAGTCACCGGATCCTCGGCGTTGATGCGACACTCAAAGGCGTGTCCACGAAAGACAATATCCTGCTGGGTAATGCTCAGAGGGTTTCCGCTGGCGATTAAAAGTTGCTCTTTGACAATGTCTATCCCGGTGATCATTTCCGATACTGGGTGTTCGACCTGTATTCGAGTATTCATTTCGATGAAATAAAATTCATTGTCTTGGTAGAGAAATTCAAAGGTACCGGCGCCCCGATAGCCAATTTGAATGCAGGCGTTAACGCAACTCTCGTAGACTCGCTGTCGCGCAGCGTCGGGTATACCGGGCGCTGGGGCCTCTTCCAATACCTTTTGATGACGGCGTTGCAGCGAGCAGTCGCGGTCGCCAAGATGCACGGCGTGCCCCTGACCATCAGAGAGTACCTGCACTTCTACGTGACGCGGGTTCTGTAAAAACTTTTCCATGTACACGGTGCCGTCGCCAAACGCCGCGAGCGCTTCGCTTTGGGTCACGCTGACCGCATTGACCAACGCATCGGCGCTTTCGACCACCCGCATACCGCGCCCACCCCCCCCAGCAGCCGCCTTGATAATGACTGGAAAGCCAATGCGTTCGGCAGCAGCCCTGAGAGCTTTCGGGTCGCTATTGAGTGCGCCATCAGATCCAGGTACAGTCGGCACACCGGCGCGTTGCATCGCTTGAATG
>CALGJN010000345.1:0-4377 GCA_937920185.1 uncultured Cellvibrionales bacterium
TTGATCGCTGGTTGCTGAGGTTTTCTTTTCTTTCGAAACGGCAGGCGCCCTCGGCGCCAACTGAACCAGTTCCGCGACCACGTATTTGGGTTGCAAGTACACAGTTTCAGAGGATGGCTGCCAGTTGGCCCACAGTGCAACAATAACGCCGACATGCAGCACTGCACTGACCACCGCGCCGATGACGTAACTTAAAATACGACTCATATCAGTTGCCGAGTGGCTCCGTCACCAAGCCGACACTCGGCGCTCCAGCGCGCTGTAACTCGCTCATCAACGCCACTACTCGACGGTATTCAACGCGTCCATCGCCCCAAACCAAAACCGGCGTTTTTGGCGACTGCCGTAAAATTTTGGCTACGCGCTCCTTTACCTGCTGCAAGCTTTGGGTCTGATTATTACCGCCAAGGTCTAACCAATAGCTACCGTCGGCCTTTATCGATACGATAAATGGCTCCTCATCAGCGTTATCCATCGGCGCCGAATCGGCCGCTGGTAAGTCCACTTTGACGCCTTGCATCAGCAGTGGCGCCGTGATCATAAAAACCACCAACAGCACCAGCGTCACGTCGATATAGGGGACGACGTTAATTTCAGCTACGAGTTTCTTTTTCGAACGCTTGGCTTTCACTGCATACCCTCAGTCGCGCCGCCACTAACGGGCATGAAATTGGCGATACAAAATACTCGAGAATTCGTCGGCAAAGGTTTCGTAACTGGTATTCATGCGCTCGGCGAGCGCCGCGTAGCGGTTGTAGGCGATCACCGCAGGAATAGCCGCAAACAGCCCCATGGCCGTGGCAATCAGCGCTTCGGAAATTCCCGGCGCGACGGTCGCAAGCGTCGCCTGCTGAACCATCGCCAAACCGCGAAATGAATTCATGATTCCCCACACGGTTCCGAACAGACCTATATAGGGGCTCACCGATGCAACGCTGGCTAAAAATGGCAGGTGTGTACCGAGACTCTCCTCTTCGCGCGACAGCGCAATGCGCATCGCGCGATCGGTGCTTTCTATGACTGCATCGGGATCGGGCTTTTCAAGTCTTACCAAACGATTAAACTCGCCAAATCCCGCGCGAAAAATATTTTCGATCCCTGTGGGAGCGACGTTCTCCTCCTGCTGCTCAGAGATTTCGCGGTAGAGGCTGTTAAGGTCTATCCCCGACCAAAAAGTCTCTTCAAACTGGCGAAAATCACGCTGCGCCGCGCTTAAATACATGCCCCGCTGAATAATCATGACCCATGATATGGCCGAGGCTAAAAATAAAATCGCCATGACCGCCTGCACCAAAACGCTGGCGTTTAATATCAACGACAATATCGATAAATTTTCTTCAGACACTACAACCGCTCCACCGTTAAACCATATGACTCTTTAATGTTTCGAACATCGCCGTCGGCAATCGTTCAGGACGCTTGCTTAATGCGCCGATACAGGCACCCTTAATCGTTCCACGGGCCAACAGTTGATCACCTCGATACACCGCCTGATTCATCTCAAAACTCACTCGCGAAACCGCCGTAAGCTCCGCCGACACCTGCAAGTGATCGTCCAGCTCGGCCGGCTTCAAATAGCGCACGGAGACATCGCGAACAACCAACTGCAAGCCATCAAATAGTGCCGGTTTAGTATACCCTAAGCTCCGCCAATACTCGGTGCGCGCGCGCTCCATGTACTTCAAATAATTTGCATAATAGACAATACCACCGGCATCAGTGTCCTCGATATAGACGCGGAGACCATGACGAAAATCATTCATCATCCAATTCCAAAGTCGGCTCGACGGCGCTCTTCTTGCCCTGCGGATGGGGTAGGCCAAAGTGTTCATAGGCCAACCGAGTAGCCATGCGCCCCCGCGATGTGCGCATTAAATAGCCCTGCTGAATCAGGTATGGTTCCAGTACGTCCTCGATAGTGCCGCGCTCCTCGCTCAGTGCTGCCGCGAGGCTGTCGACACCGACCGGACCGCCATCAAACTTTTCCATTAGGGTGAGCAGTAATCGGCGATCGAGATGATCGAAGCCATGGTGATCGACGTTTAGCATGTTCAGTGCGGCATCGGCGATGGCTGCGGTGACTATGCCATCGCCCTTGACTTCGGCGTAGTCGCGCACGCGCCTTAATAATCGATTGGCTATCCGCGGTGTGCCTCGGGATCGTCGGGCTATTTCATGGGCGCCCTCGCCTTCGACAGGCACCTTGAGAATATCACCCGCGCGGCGCACGATAGACGCCAGATCATCGACCGAATAAAACTCCAATCGCTGCACAATACCAAACCGATCGCGCAACGGCGACGTCAACAGCCCAGCACGGGTGGTCGCACCTACCAGCGTAAAGGGCGGCAAATCTAACTTGATCGATCGTGCAGCCGGACCCTCGCCAATCATAATATCCAATTGGTAGTCCTCCATCGCCGGATAAAGCACCTCCTCAACCACCGGACTCAAGCGATGTATTTCATCGATAAACAGCACGTCGCCAGGTTCCAAATTTGTCATTAAGGCGGCGATATCTCCAGCTTTTTCGAGCACTGGCCCAGAGGTTGTTTTAAGGTCGACCTGCATTTCATTGGCAATGATATGCGCCAGCGTGGTCTTGCCTAGCCCCGGTGGGCCAAACACTAAACAGTGATCGAGCGGCTCTGAACGCTGCCTCGCCGCCTGAATAAAAATCCCCAGTTGCTCCTTGACCACCGCTTGACCGACGTAATCAGCCAACGACACAGGCCGCAAGGCTCGATCAAAATGTGCTTCGGCACCGGCATTATCTGCGGAGATCAGTCGGTCGGGCTCGATCATAGTGCAATGACTCTCAGCGCTAAAAAATATATCTGAATATTAACATCTGCGCGCACCCCTTGTGCTAAATATTCACGCGTAGGGATCCGCCATGCCGCTGATGCTAGCGGGTGACCATGCTCTTCAGGGCCGCACGAATCAATTGTTCAGAACTCGTGTGCTCACCACCGGCCACCCGACCTATCATTTTTGTCGCGTCCTGCGGCCGATAACCCAGCGCGACCAGCGCGCTTTCAGCTTCCTCGGTGAGAGCGGCGACGCCCTGTTTAGACGACTCACGATTCGCCTGCTCCGACCCCAAAAGATGACTGATTTTGTCTCGCATCTCTATTAACAATCGCTCCGCAGTCTTTTTACCAACCCCCGGCAATTTAACCAGACCGGCGATGTCGTCGCGATCGACGCAACCGGCAAACTCCTCTGCCGACATGCCCGACAATATTGCCAGACCCATCTTTGGACCAACTCCATTGACCTTGATCAGGTGGCGAAATAACGCGCGTTCGGTCAACTTGCTAAAACCAAATAACTGCTGAGCGTCTTCGCGAACCACAAAGTGGGTGTGCAAGGTCACCTCGGCACCTACTTCGGGCGTATCAAAAAAACTGTTGAGTGACACCGAAACGTCATAGCCGACACCCTGAACATCAATCAACAAACTCGACGTCTGCTTATCGACAATGGTACCGGTCAACCGCGCGATCACGCTTTTTCACCCATTTTCATCAATCCTTATGACAATATTAGTTCTGTTTGAATCGGCGCCCTGAACAGAATCGGCGCCTTGAACAATAGAGCAACCGCGAGACAGTCTTGTTGGGCCGACGCAAAAAATGCCCAAAGCGCAAAGCCCGGGCACCAAATGCCGAACCAATCGCGCGTTCCGACCAATCAAGTGTGCCGGCCGCGCGCGTAACCATGGGCTCCCGACCCGCTCAATGCCATCTGTGAACGCATACTGTGGCAATGACAAATAGCCACCGCCAAAGCATCTGCAGCGTCCTCTGACGGCGATGTAGCCAGCTTCAACAGCTGCGTTACCATCATTTGCACCTGTACCTTGTCTGCCGAACCACTGCCCACCACCGCCTGTTTGACGCTGCGCGCAGCGTACTCGCCGACCTCTAGCCCGGCATTGACACCCGCCACGATTGCGGCGCCTCTAGCCTGACCCAGTTTTAACGCAGCGCGTGGATCGCGGGCAAAAAAAACATCTTCAACACCCATATACTGAGGTTGATACTGTTCAATTATTTGACTGATGCCATCAAAGATGATCTTTAAGCGAGGTGGCAACGGACCTTCGGGCAACCGCACAATGCCACTGGTGACATAGGCTATTTTCCCGTCGCGACTATCAATGATGCCGTATCCAGTGCGCCGAGAGCCGGGGTCGATACCAATTATTCGAGTCATAAGTGCCATTACCTATTATCCCAGCAGAGTGTTGCAATGCTGCGCCATCGAGTCAACCATTATACAGATGAATTCGACCAGAGTTGTGCTCGAGTCGCAGTTGCAGTTGCAGCCGCAGTCGCAGCCGCAGTCGCAGTCGCAGTCGCAGTCGCAGTC
>CALGJN010000346.1:0-3669 GCA_937920185.1 uncultured Cellvibrionales bacterium
AAATAAGAGGCAATCGCACCATGCTTGCGGGCTAACTGAGTGGCATTATTCAGCGCGGCCTCGGCATCTTGCTCTTTGATTAAAAAGCATACAGGTGCGAAGTGTTCGCGGCTGTAGAGCGCATGATGCTCTGCGTCTACGGCTAAAACCAGTGGCGTAGCGGTGCGTGCCTCGGGGAACTCCGGATGTTGATAGGGCCCGCTATCAAGTATGACATCGACGCAGGGATCGCTGCGCAAGCGAGCGAGAATGGCGAGTGATTCGTCCGCCTGAATAGCCCCGCACAGGGCAGCTGCGCGCACCGGGTTGTCGACTCGCGAGTTGATCGCCGCAGCCAGTAGTTGCTCAAAGTCGGCAAAGTGGATGCGCCCTTGGTCGGAGTCAATCCCCGACAGCGGAAAGTGAATATTTTGCGGGCTGGTACACATTTGCGCGGAAAAACCACAGAGCGCATTCGCCAATCCATCGATCATACCATCGAGATTGTCGGTCGATTGGATGACCACGCCATTGCAACCCGCGGTCTCGGTATAGACCAATTTGTCGGCACAGTTTTTCTCAATCCACAGACCAAACTTTTGGCTCCCGGTGTAGTCAATGATGGCCGTGTCTGGGTGCTGTAACAGCGCCAAGGTGATCGGCTGATCGCGGGTATCGGCGGCCATTATCAGCAGATTGGGGTCGTAGTCATGGTCGGCGAGAATCTTGCGCATGCACCGCACCGCTAGCGCCACGGGAAGAATTCCGTTGGGATGGGGTTTGACGATCACTGGATTGCCGGTGGCGAGATTTGCAAAAATGGCTGGGTAAGCGTTCCACATGGGGAACGTCGCGCAGCACACCACCACAGCGGTGCCGCGTGGCACAAGGCGATAGGATTTCTCTAGGGTCACCTCGCCGGCGCGGCCAAAAGTCTTGCTCCAAAGCGCCCTGCTGGGAACGTCTGCCATGGCTTTGTGGGCATAGGAGAGCGCTTCCACGCCGCGATCCAGCGCGTTGGGGCCACTGCCGGAATAGGCCATTAAGAATGCCTGTCCAGCGGTATGCATGGTGGCATAGGCGTTGGTAAAGCATTGCTTTTCTAGCGCAAACGCCATTTCGAAACACAGGCCAACGCGCTCTTCGGGCGATACTTGTTGCCAGCTTAGACGAGCGGCGGTGCTCGCCTGCATGGCCGAATCGACATCGATTTTGGGGTAGTCGATCCCCAGTGGGCGCTGGGTATAGGGCGAGACTTCATGGCCGGTACGACCGATTTCCGCCGGTTGATCGAGGCTAAAGGGTTTTTTTAAAAGCGCCTCAAACGCCGCTTTTCCATTTGCGTGCGCATCCTTTGGGTGCAGTTGTCGGCTTGGCGATTCGATAAACGGGCTCCAGTAGTGTCGTGCCGAGCAAGCAGCCAGAGCTGCATCTAATACCTGTTGGTGTTTTTTAAATAACATGCGCTTACAGTCTCTCGATGATCATCGCGCAGCCAATGCCGCCGGCTGCCTGTGTAACAACCAACCCCAGCGAGCCATCACATCGATGCAATTCGTGTACCAACGTGGTCAATAATATCGCACCGGATGCTCCCATCGGATGGCCCATAGCGATATGCCCTCCGTTGACGTTGACCTTGTCGATATCCGGTTGGTAGTCTTGCAAAAATTTCAATGTTGGCGCAGCAAAGGCCTCCATAAATTCAATTCTGTCAAAATCTTTGATCGACAGGTGGGTTTTCCTTAGCACTTCGTCAACGGCGTCGAGTCCTGCGGTTAATTGCAGTATCGGATCGCCAGCGGTTTCGGCCATCGCCAGGATCCGTGCTTTTGGATTCAGCGCCGCGCGCGCGCCGGACGCGCGATCGCCCACCACTACCAAGGCCGCGCCATCGGCCATGCCGGGGCAATTGGCTATCGAGTGAACATGGTCTATGGCGTCCAATTGCGGGAACGCAGCCAGCATCATAGCGTCGAAACCAGCAGCACCTTGTTGGCTAAAAGCGGGCGCCATGGAGGCTAACTTGTCGATGTTTAAATGACCCCTGATAAGCTCATCTCGGGCTAGCGCCACTGCGCCTGAGTCGTGGGTTATGGCTACCACGCTGGCGTCGTAATATCCCTTGTCCCAAGCAGATTGGGCCTTGAGGTGCGATTGCAAGCTGAGGTTGTCGAGTTCCGCTTTGCTGTAACCTTGGAGCGTGGCGATCAATTCAGCGCCCATAACCGGTGGCGCCCAGCGCAACTGCTTCGCCAATTCCGGATCGCAGTAGTAACTGGCGCGATCGCCCAGAAACGCCACCGACGAGAGGCTTTCTACGCCACCGGCGAGGTGCAATCCTGGATCGCCGGCCAAGACAGATTTTGCGGCATCGTTGACCGCGGTCAAGCCGGATACGCAGTAATTATTTAGCGTTTTGACGGTCACCTGATCGGCCAGGCCAGAGGCCAACCGACTGACTAGCGCCAAGTGACCCCCTTGATCGCCAATCTGACCGACGCAACCGAGCGTTAGCGAGTTGATATGTTCGGGCAGACCGGTGTGGCGGCGTTTAAGGGCGTCGATTAATTGGACTACCAATTGGTGTGGCCGGTGCTCGGCGAGACTGCCGCCAGTTTTTTTTTCCGAGGCGGCGCGACCCATTCCTCGAGGCGTGCGCAGGGCATCAAAAATAAGCGGCTGGTTAGAACTCATAAGGTACTCACTATAAACGCCACATTGGTGGTGCCGGATCCGCCGACGTTAAAGGTCGCCATGGTCTTGGCGCCATCGACCTGCATAGCGCCGGCGCGATGCGTGGTTTGTCGGGCAGCGTCTAAGACCATACGCACTCCGGTGGCACCGACTGGATGGCCGAGGCCAATCAGACCACCCGAGGGATTGACCGGAAGGCTGCCGCCCATAGCGATGCGACCATCTTCGATAGCTTTCCAACCCTCGCCCGGCGCGGTGATACCAAAATGCTCGATCGCCATATACTCGGTGATCGAAAAGCAATCGTGGGTTTCTATTGCGTCAAGCTGCTCCGGGCCGCTCAATCCGGCCCGTCGATAGGCATCGGTAATGGCTTTGCGGGTTAGCGGTAACACGTAACTACCGGCGGTACTTTTATCCAGTTTGGTGGCCATCAGCATCGGTGCAGTGGTATGCCCCCAGCCTTTGATGTAGGGAAGGTCGTCGAGTGATAGGGCATGTTGGCGGCAGTGTAATTGAGCGCGCTCCTCAGTAGCTAAAATTAGCGTGGCAGCGCCATCGGTAATCTGGCCACAATCCTGCCGCCGCATCCAACCTTCGATAACTGGATTGGCCCGATCGTCTTGAGAGAAGCTGCTGTCGTTAAATTGCCAGTTGCGGGTCTGTGCATTGGGATTATTTTTCGCATTGGCGTAGTTGGTTTTGGAGATTTCTGCGAGGTGTTGGTAATCGAGTCCAAAGCGCTGGTCGTAAACGTCGCACAGGTCGGAAAACATCGCTGGCCACAGATACTTCGCGCCGAGAGCTTCGCGACCGACCCAAGCAGCTGCGCCAAGATGTCGCGCGGCTGTGTCGCCCGAAACGTTGCGCATGAGTTCGAGACCGGTCACGCAGGCCGTTTCATAGCGGCCGCTTGCTAAATCTGCCATCGCGGCGAGCAGCGCCAATGATCCCGAGGCGCAGGCGCCCTCGTGTCGAGAACTCGGCAAGCCA
>CALGJN010000347.1:0-5583 GCA_937920185.1 uncultured Cellvibrionales bacterium
CTGCTTAGCCCAATATACCGCATCGTGCTCTCGATCATGCTCTCGATCATGTTCTTAATCATGTTCTTAATCATGTTCTCAATCAGTCAATCAACCACTCAACCTAAGAGTCGCCAAGCACCCCTGAGGGACCGACATTTCGACCGATCGGATCGATTAATACCCCCGGATTGAGAACACCTTGGGGATCGACTTCGACTTTAGCCGCCGCCAACATACCGCGATACAGATCAGGGGACTGCGCATGGTAACCACTGCGATGATCGCGCCCAACCGCGTGGTGATGGGTTATCGTGCCACCCAGCGAGATCACCAGTTGATTAGCACGCATTTTTAATTCGCGCCACATTTGCAACGCCGCTTGCAAATCCCCACGCCGGCTGCCAATCGCAAAAAAACTAAAATACAGCGCTGGCCCATCTGGGTAAACATGGGTAAAACGGCACGAAATCCGTCCTGGTTGCCCACTAATTTCAACCATTGCTGCCTGCATGCCCGACACCACCGTGCGATACATAACTTCCCAGCGATCCCAGGTGATGGCGGTTTCAAAGGTATCGGCAATAAGGCCGCAGGCAACCAGTCGGTTTCGGTAGTAAGGCATGCGTAAAAATGCGTTGCGCCACTGCGCAACAGCGCCATCGGTTGCCACTGGCGCGTCCTGCTGGGTGTCGCTGTAGACGATATCGGCGGATTCGGTAGCATTCGATTGCAACACCGCCAATGCCCTGTCCATGCTCGCCGTCTGCGGATGATCTGCAGACTCAAAACCGATTACCAGCAGCGCACCTCGCCGACCATCCAGTCCGCTCCAGTGCGCTTCAGTCTGGTCCAAAAGGCGGCAATTACTGGGGTATAGACCGGCTTGCGCAATTCGCCGCACGGCGTCTGCTCCATGGCTAAAATTCGCGTAGCGTAGACTGGTCGATGCTCGCCATCGCGGCACTTGCTGCAGTTTGACCCATGCCTCGGTGATCACCCCGAGTATACCCTCTGATCCGAGTACCATACGATCCGGCGAGGGGCCTGCTCCCGACCCCGGCAGTCGTCGCGTATGCATGATTCCGCGGGGCGTAATCATTCGCGTCGACTCGACAAAATCATCGACGTGGGTATACAGGGTCGCGAAATGCCCGCCAGCACGGGTCGCAATCCAACCACCCAAGGTAGAAAATTTAAAGCTCTGAGGGAAATGTCTCAACGTCAGCCCATGCGGGCGCAGAGCGGCTTCTAAATCGGGACCCAAGATACCCGCTTGCACGCGCGCCGCTCGGCTCGTCTGATCGATCTCTAAAACGCGATTAAAATGCTCTAAATCAAGGCTAATAGTCGCACCAAAGCTATTTCCTACCGCAGGTTCCACCGCACCGCAAACACTGGTGCCGCCACCAAATGGTATGACTGCTATATTGTTCTCTGTGGCATGCGCTAGAATCCGTTCGATATCGCTCTCGTCGCGAGGAAAGCACACCCAATCGGGCGGATTATCCACGCGGCGCAGTAACATCCTAACCAAATCAGCGTAGGATTTTCCGTAACTATGCACCAATCTGTCGTACTTGGATATCGAGGTAAAAACCAAAAAATCCTGTGGCACCTCCGCCCGCGGTGGCGGTAATTCAAAATCGTCGAGTTGCGGTTGGTCCACCTCGACCGATCCACCCGGCATTAACTCCTTGAGCATCAGATCGATCATTTGCAGCTCATCGTCAGCAAGCTGTTCATCGGCATAGCCCCAACCCCAAAAGCGCAGTTTTGCGCGCGCAGAGCCAGTTTTATGGTTAGATTTTGACATCCGTACACTCCTCTGTTGGGTTATCAGCGCGTGGCCAATGTCTACGTACGCTATCGAGCAACGCTCGTTTTTGAGCAGCACGAGTATCCTCAGCGGCTGGTGGCGAGGGACTCCATTAGTCTAGTGAAGCGAATCGCAATAGACACCAGTGCGTGCGCAGCGCGCTCTGTTAAGTCGCGCGGTCTCCTCGGCAGTGCCTGCTCTTGTGTGGTGAGTTTTTTAAACTCATGCGGACCGTTATCTTATAAACACTGTTAGTTTACCCGCGCTGGCACCCTACCCATGCTGGAACTTTATACCGCGTTGGTAATGGTGCAATGCGTGTTTCAGTATAGTCGCGATTAGCGCTAACCAGACATCAAAATTATGCGCAACCGACCCGCCGCCTAACCCTGAAACCCAGCTCTGCGTTGAATATGCCACACGTTGTGAATCCTCGGGTTGCGCTGAAAGTCCACATCCAAGGTATCAGCGGTAATATTTTCTACCGCGAACTGCCGACTAATCAGGTCATCAAGCTTAAATTTCCTAAAATTGTTGGAAAAATACAAGCTGCCCCCAGGGGCCAATTTAGCCATGCTATCCCTGATAAGGTGTCCGTGATCACGCTGAACATCCAATGCAGACTGCATTTTTTTCGAATTGGAAAAAGTTGGCGGATCCAATAGTATGAGGTCATAGAGTTCCGACTCCCTGTCGTCTTGAGGTTGCAACCACTCCAAACAATCGACACGCAGTAGTCGATGCCTGTCGGGCGACAACTGATTTAAGTCATAGTTACGCGCCGCCCAGTCGAGATAAGTATTCGACATATCACAACTCAGCGAACTCGCAGCGCCAGCTAGAGCAACCTGCACCGAAGCACTGGCGGTGTAGCAAAAGAGATTGAGGAAGCGTTTGCCCCGCGCTTCATCGGCAAGCCGAGCTCGCAGCGGTCGATGATCCAGAAACAAACCGGTATCCAGATAATTGCCTAGGTTCACTTCAAATCTTGCATCGCCTTCCGTGACGATCAATGGTTGACTGGGTTTATCATCGATCCTCTGATATTGATCATCACCCCGCTGGCGGCGACGTTCTTTATAATAGGTCGCCTGCTTGGCCTGTGGTGCGTAATTGGCTAGCGCATCTTTTACCTCGGCAAACCGTTGCCGAGCATCGCGCTCGTCAATGCTCGCAGGCGCGACGTATTCCTGCACATGAAAGGCGCCACCGTAGACATCGATAGCCACCGCATACTCGGGAAGATCAGCATCATACAAACGGTAACAATCACTACCCGAACTAGCCAACCACTTGGCCAGCCTTCGACGATTTTTAACCAGCCGATTGGCGAGCATTTGCGCGCCCTCAGAAAGCACTTTGACTGGTGCTGGCGTGGCTAAGCGCGCGCGAATTTGCGCCGATTTAGAGCGCATATCATCGAACAGTAGTAACTTGCAGGGAATGGTGCCGTTGTAAAATTGGTACTGCCGACTGGGGCTTAAATCGGTCTGTCGGGCGAGATCTAGGTTGCCGGTAAACATTGCTGCGCGCCAGCCGTGAAAGTTCTTTTGCAGTACAGCCCCCAGCTTTTGATACAGCGGCTCCAGTTGTTCAGCGTCACCGAGCCGGGCGCCATAGGGTGGGTTAGTAATCAGCAACCCGCTATCGCCGCTGGCCTTGCCAAACTGATCGAGCGGTTTCAATGCAACCCGTAGGTGATCGTCAAAGCCGCTCGCTTCAATATTGAGTCGCGCCGCCTCGAGCACCCGTGGGTTGGCGTCATAACCTCTAATGTCCAGATTGAACTGGCCGATACCTCGATCGCGGCGCGCCTCGGCATCGGTCACAAGTTCGCTCCACAACGCGTCGTCATGATGCGCCCATGAGTGAAAGCCAAAGACCGGTCGCAACAATCCCGGCGCCACGTCCGCGGCCATCATCGCAGCCTCGATCAGCAGCGTACCACTGCCGCACATAGGGTCGATCAAGGCACCCCCAGCAGCGGCAATATCCGTCCAACCAGCGCGCAACAATAGTGCTGCCGCGAGGTTTTCTTTGAGCGGCGCACTGCCCTGCCCCGAGCGGTAACCGCGCCGGTGCAAGCTGGCTCCAGACATATCGAGCGCAACGCTGACACGACCCCGATGCAACCTCGCCTGAATCCGCATCTGGGGATTTTTCAAATCCACCGAGGGTCTCTCGCCGACAATGCGGCGCAACCGATCGACAATCGCGTCCTTGATACGTTGTGCGCCAAAAATGCTATTGTCGATCACCTGCGAGGTACCAGAAAAGTCCACAGCGATGGTTTTATCCGCGCCAAAATGTTGTTCCCAAGGAATTTCTCCGCAGCGATCATAGAGGTGCTCGACACTGTCCAGCGAGAAATTGTCGAGCGACAACAGTATCCGATTGGCAAGGCGCGACCAAAGGCACACGCGGTAGGCCATCTGCTGGGTGCCAGCAAAGTACACAGCTGCGACTGTTTGTTTGACATCGAGTGCACCCAGCGACTCTAATTCACTCGCCAGAAGTGACTCTAGACCCTTCGGACAAGTCGCTAACCATTGGCTTTGACGATCGCGGTAAGACACCATTATGAATCCTTCATTACTCTCTGGAATAAAGCCGAACGTCTATATACAAAGAAGATATTCGACAAACTTTCGGTAATTGGTTTTACTAGGGTAGTGCAGAACATCGCAGCACATAATAAAACTTTTGTTACAAACTTTTGTTAAAACTTTTTTTAAAACTTTTTTTAAAACTATGAATAAAAATATAGTGAGACGATTTAGACAAAACGTTGTGAACAAACCGCAGAAACACTGAATGCAGTGCCTTTCGGGCTGTATTATTCACCGGTTTGTATTATTCACCGGTTTGTATTATTCACCATAGTACGCCAGTACTTTGCAGGAGTAGTCGATGAAAAAACACAAAAGAGACTTAGCCAATCGTTCGTATTCTAAAGGATATCAAGCATCTGTTCAGGGGCGCTCGCTGAGCACCTGCCCCTACACCATCGATTCTATCATGGCCTATCACTGGTCGCGCGGTTGGCGCGAGGGTCGCGAAGATTTTTGGTCTGGATTTAACCAGCAGGCATTTCAACAAAAGGTTAGCAATCTCCCCTAACCTCACTCGGTGCGCCACCGCATGGGCGGCGCATTATTTGAACAACCCTGACAAATAACAGTTAAGGGGCTGTTAGCGGGTGCTCTTACTTAGCACCCGCTACGGCTAAGCGCACCCGCTAACGCTCAGCGCACCGGCTAATACCCAGCGCACCGGCTGATACTCGGCGCATCCGCCGATATGCAGCGCAATGTACCTGATTGATTGCGCAATGTCCTTTATGTTCCGCGCTGGGTCGTTAAGGGTGTGTATTCAATCGAACTGCGGCATTCGCTGCAGGTCTTCGATCACATGCAACAGGTCGCTCAGCGCGACGGTGACCAGTGCTAGATCGGTATCGCTGTGACGGCGTTGATCGTCCATCAAACGGCGCCAGCGCGCAATGCTCGGCAGTTGGCGCTGACGCCATTGCGCAATTATGCTGTCTGCATCACCGCTACCGCGTGCTAACAATGCCGAGGTCAATTGTCGTCGATACTGTTCCAACTGATCGAAAAATGACTCGCGCGCCAGATCCTGCCAGCGGGACTGCGGCGCAAACTCAACGATTCTCACCATCAGTTCATCGAGCAGTAGTTCGGTGCCAATCGCCGCGTAAATTTCGGCGACTCGTTCCACCGGTTGCTTTGAGTGCAACGAAATCTCGATGATCCCCAAACTCAAAA
>CALGJN010000348.1:0-1875 GCA_937920185.1 uncultured Cellvibrionales bacterium
CGAGTTCCGCTTGATCGTCAATCGAATCGGTTAATCCATAGGCCTCGCTCAGAACCCCACCAGGCACCTTAGGCGCATAGTCCTTGGGGGCTTCTAGGCCATCATTATCACCGAATGCCGTGGCCTCGATATCGCTCAGCGATGGGTCGATGCCGGCCCCCTTGAGTATCTGCTGACTAACTTCGGCGCTCGCCAGTCGCAGAGCGCTAGTTGCGAGATGCTCGTGAATGTCTCGATAGCTTTGCGCCATGTTAGTGGTGTGGTGCGACAGGGTGATAAAATGCTCGGTCACCGCCTGTTGATAACGTTTGAGACTCTCTTGGCTGTCGGCGACTTTTTTCTCCAAGTCACGCATTGACGTACCATCAGACGAATTGTTGCGATTGATGGCGCGCCCAGCCAGGGCACCGAGAATGAAGGCGAAGATTGCGATGCCTGAAATAGTGATCATGTCTGACATAGTAAATGCCCCAAAAAGTACTACGATAGTGTCGCCAATGGCGACCGTCGACGCAATAGTTTTATTGGTTATTTGACCATGATGGGTGATTTTTCAGCATGCGCGACATTTTCATAAACGTTTGACGCACCTTTTTATGGGGTTGAATCAGTGCCTGTAGGTAGTTACAGTTTCACCCCCCTAAATAAGCTTCCGTCAGAGCCATTTTATGCCCAGCCCACAGCAGCGCTACGAAAAAGATTTACGGCGCGCCGACTTTACCGCCGACGCGGCCCAGGCACTGGCAGTAGAGCGTCTCGACGCGCTCTATTGGCGTTTGCTTAGTCACGCCGAGCGACGACCTTCGTGGCTGCAAAGCGCACTGCCAAAGTTTCTCACGCCGGCATCCTCACTGGCATCCAACCCGGTGGAGCGAGGGCTGTATTTTTGGGGTGGGGTTGGGCGCGGTAAGACCTATCTGATGGATAATTTTTATGATTGTTTGCCGTTTACGGATAAAATGCGCGTGCATTTCCACCGCTTTATGCGTCGAGTTCATTTTGAACTCAAACAGCTAAAAGGCCAGATCAACCCCCTCGAGAAGGTCGCGGATCGGCTCGCCAAGGAAACTCGAATCATCTGTTTTGACGAATTTTTTGTCAGTGATATCACGGACGCAATGATTCTAAGCCTGCTGTTGCAGGCGCTGTTTGAGCGCGGCGTCTGCCTCGTAGCCACCTCCAACATACAGCCCGATCAGTTGTATTATAACGGTCTGCAACGGCAGCGTTTTTTACCAGCCATCGCCTTAATCAATCAGCACTGCGAAATTCTTAACGTCGACGGGGGTACCGATTATCGATTGCGCGCCCTGGAGCGAGCCGAGCTCTTTTACTGCCCAGTCGACGCCACTGCAGACGCGGCGCTAAATGCAACCTTTGGGCGTCTGGTGCACCTCGAGGCGGAGGTTGCGGATGCGGTCGACCTGGAGGTCGAGGGGCGCAACATTAACACCTTAAAATTAGCCGAAGATATTGTCTGGTTTGATTTTAGCGCGATCTGCGAGGGGCCTCGTAGTCAAAATGATTACATTGAGATTGCGCGGGAATTTCAAGCGGTGTTAATCTCTGCAGTGCCGGCGTTGGGCGCGCACAATGAAGATGCGGCGCGGCGATTTATCAACCTAGTTGACGAGTTCTATGATCGCAACGTCAAGTTGGTGTTGTCGGCACAAAAACCGCTGCACCAGCTTTATGATCAGGGTCGCTTGACCTTTGAATTTCAGCGCACTCAGAGTCGTTTGCTGGAAATGCAGAGCCATGATTATTTGAGCCGAGCGCATCGGCCCTAACCCATTGATCGCGCGTCGGGCAGTTTTTTCTAAATAGCTGCTTGCGGGACTTGTAAAACACGCCTCGGGTCTTTACAATTCGCCC
>CALGJN010000349.1:0-1455 GCA_937920185.1 uncultured Cellvibrionales bacterium
TACCCTGGTGGTCTGTAGTATGACCGGTTTGGTGCTGATCGTGAGCGGCGTATGGAATGGCGATCAAGCCGGCGCAGCGATGACGCTGAGTGCCTTTGACGCCAACTTGCCGTTTGGTGGCGATATTTTGACGCTGTGCATCGTGTTGTTTGCTTTTACTACCATGCTCGGGTGGAGCTATTACGGCGAACGCTGCGCCGAATTCCTCTGCGGGCCAAACGTGATTGTACCGTTTCGAGTTTTATGGATTTTTGGGGTTTTTGCCGGCACCCAATTAAGCTTGGGGTTGGTATGGAAAATATCCGACGCCCTAAACGGCCTGATGGCGTTTCCGAACTTAATTGCCGTGGTATTACTCGCGCCAGTTGTGTTCAAACTCACCCGCGAGTACCACGCCGATGCGGCTAAATCTGCCGCATCTGAAATTACCCCCGAGCAATCCTGAGCCGAGGTTATTAAATGGCCAACGACAGTCGCCCTAAATTAGTCATCGCGATATCCTCGACTGCGCTGTTCGATATGAGCGAGAGCCATACTATTTTCGAATCCGAGGGCGTCGAAGCCTATGCCGATTACCAGCGGGCCCATGAAGACGATGTGCTGGAACCTGGCGAGGCGTTTCCTCTGGTGACTAAGCTGTTGCGGATTAACGAAAAGCTCGGCGGTGAACCGCGCGTTGAAGTGATACTTTTATCGCGCAATTCAGCCGATACCGGACTGCGAGTGTTTAACTCCATCGCCCACCATGGTTTAAAGATCTCGCGCGCGGCGTTCTCCGGTGGGCACTCGCCCTACCGTTACGTTTCGGCCTTTGCTTGCCACCTGTTTTTATCGACCCATGCGGACGATGTTCGCTGCGCACTGGACAGCGGCATGGCCGCTGCTACGCTACTGCCATCGCATAATGAGCCGGTCGATTCTGACGAGTTGCGCTTTGCCTTCGACGGTGATGCGGTGCTTTTTTCAGACGCATCGGAGCGTATTTTTAAAGAGCGCGGCTTGAGTGCCTTTACCGAAAACGAACAACGGGCAGCGCGTGAGCCGCTTGATCCCGGCCCATTCAAGAACTTTTTACAGGCCTTGCACGGCTTGCAAGCGGAATTTCCGATCGGCGAGTGTCCCATCCGCACCGCGCTGGTCACCGCGCGTGCAGCCCCAGCGCACGAGCGGGTGGTGCGCACCTTGCGGCAGTGGAACATCCGCATCGATGAAAGTTTATTTCTTGGCGGCCTGAGTAAGGGCGATTTTTTGCATTCCTTTGGCGCCGATGTGTTTTTCGACGATCAACAAATCCACTGCACCTCGGCGCGCGAATACGTCGCCGCAGGCCACGTGCCGCACGGCGTCGCTAATGAGGTCGCTAATGAGGTCGCTAATGAGGTAGCTAATGACGCTGCCACTAAAAGAGGGCCGAGCAAAGACGCCTGAAAAATCACTAATGATCGGTCTATTAAA
>CALGJN010000350.1:0-1273 GCA_937920185.1 uncultured Cellvibrionales bacterium
CTGAAGACCGCTTGGCTAATCAACAGGCCGAGTAGCACCCCAGCTATCGACATAACCACCGAAAAGAGAATCAAAAACGCCTGATAAAAGCTGTTGAACTGAGTCAACATCATAATCAACATGACCGCCATTGCCATACTAAATGCGGTGCTTAAAAAAGCGGCCGAATCTGCCTGCTCCTCGTTGGCGCCGCGCAACCGCACCTCGATATCGGGGTGTAGCTGCTGGGTGTCCAACCAGGCTTCTATCTGACGAGTTTGATCATCTACCAGATAACCATCCTCTGTATAGCCCATGATCATCACCGACTCGCGCATATCCAGCCGCTGGATAACATCCACTCGCGGGGCCGCTACGCGCTTGGTAAAGCCGCCTATAGGCACTGGCCCGCGGTCGCTATTCACCCAGAGTTCATCAAACGACGCCAGTTGACGATCGGCACGCGGATAGCGCAAGCGAATTTCGACCTCTTCTTCGACGTCGTCGGGCCTAAATTTACCGATAATCAAGCCGTCGGTGAGCAACTGAATCGCTTGACCGACGGTCGCCACATCGACACCCTGCATGGCAGCTTGCGCGCGATCAACTTGAATTTTCCACTGCACACCGGCAATCGGCATGGTGTCTTCTAGATCTCGCACGCCCTCGATATTGGCGCCAATCCAACGTCTGAGCTTAGCCGTGGTCGCGTACATTGCCTCGCGGTTACTCGAAGATATCTGAATCTGTATATCTTTGCCCACGGGCGGCCCACTGTCCAAGGCCTTACCAGTGACTAAAATACCGGGCATGTCTGCGGTCACCCGACGAATTTCTGAAAACACCTCGACACTGCTCGCTGCGCGCTCGCTCGAGGGCGTCAATTCAACCAAAAAACTGCTGATTTGATCGCGACTAGCATCCTTTTTGAAGACCATATGGTTATCTTGACTGGAAGAGTAGAGCTGCAGGACTTCCTCGATACCCTGCACTCGCGCCTCGACCTGAGCGGTGAGTGCCCGTTTTTGCTCAACCGATAGGTTGCCCTGTGCGCGCACCGTGATGGTGCCAAATTGGTTTTCGACCTCGGCAAAAAAGACCATTCCGGCGCCGAACTTGGTATAGCCAAAGAAGATCGTCAGCAGGATCAATAGGGTCGAAAAAATGCTCAGTAGCGGTCGTCCAATCACCGTTTGTAGTACTTTTAGATAGATATTTAACAGCGGCTCGAACAGCGTCTGTGAAACCTCTTCGGATTCATTGCCCTCCAATTCACTCGGCTTTGTATTCGCCC
>CALGJN010000351.1:0-5568 GCA_937920185.1 uncultured Cellvibrionales bacterium
CATTAACAATTTTAACCTATAAGAGCACGATCAGGCCGGACTAAGAGCTATCCATAGGCCAAAACCCAGCCATCTTTTTTGCGGCTACATCATCCAATAGACGTAACGGATAGCCAGCCACTACCGTTGCCTTTAACCCACGCAACAACGCAACAACGCAACAAAGTGTGCGCACAACTGCACTATACCTCGATACAGTTAATAGGAAAATTGCTAGTTTTTTATGCGCAATATACACATGTTAAGGAGCAAAAAAACCACAAGGCAATAATTTCAATGACACTTTAAGAGCAACCCACAGAAATGGGTTTTGATTTTTCCGTCGTCGATCTAGCCAGTTTCTTTATCATCTACGCTAGCTGCAGCGCGGATTTATCCATCGGGTCTGTTGGCTTGGCTAGTGCACCCACCACCGCGTGGCATACCCCGTGACTGGTAGCGAGGCATGACGGGTAATGTTGCATAACTGGCAGCGAAGCACGAGCGTGCGGCCTCGAAAAAACGCTAAATAAATTAGCAATAATAAAAACAATAGCAAAAACAATAACAAAAGTATAAAACAGAGCTAATATAGAACTATAGACAGGAGCAGTAGTGATGTATCGACTGATTACACGATTTGCGTGCTTGGCTGCGTTATTTGGCCTTGCGGCATGCGGTGGCGGTGGCGGTGGCGGTGGCGGTGGCGGTGCAAGCGCGCCGTCGCCAGTGCCGTCAGCACCGGCCAATAGCTGGACAGCGGGTGAGTTTCAGAACGACCGCAATTTTGCCGGTCAATGCGCCAACCCGCGAACGGGAACCGACCCAGAGGGTAATCGTTACCCAGATACAGCGGGAGACATACTCGACGAGAATAACTTTTTGCGCTCTTGGAGCAATAACACCTATCTTTGGTATGACGAGATCACCGATCAGGACCCGAGCACCTTTGATGATCCGCTGACCTATTTTGACCAGTTGCGAACCTTTGCAACAACTGCGTCAGGTGCAGACAAAGACAAGTTTCACTTTACCTATGATTCAGACGATTGGTACCAGATCTCTCGGGGCGGTGTGTCGACCGGCTATGGGGCCGAGTGGGCGGTGATTTCGTCTAGACCGCCGCGTAAGATTGTCGTCGCCTTTACCGAACCGGGTTCTGCCGCCACCGACAACAACCTAGCGCGTGGTGCGATCGTTTTAAAGGTAGACGGTTTGGATGTCGATTCTACCGCTGAGGTCGACGCGTTAAACAATGCCATGTGGCCCAGTGCGTCGGGAGAAACCCACACCTTTACCATTCAAGAGCTAGACGGAACAGTCCGCGAACTGGCTATGACCTCCAGTGAGATTACCACGGCTACGGTTCAAAACACCGGTGTCATCAGTACCCCAACCGGCAACGTCGGCTATATGACTTTTAACTATTTTCGGGCACCGGCCGAAAAAGCGTTGGTCGAGGCGGTTAATCAGTTGATTGCAGCGGATATCGACGACTTGGTGTTGGATTTACGCTACAACGGGGGTGGCTATCTCGATATCGCCAGCCAACTGGCCTATATGATTGCGGGGCCGATTGCGACGGCGGGTAAAAGCTTTGAAACCATACAGTTTAACGACCAACATCCGACGCGCAATCCAGTCACTGGCAACAATTTATCACCGACGCCTTTTCATAATAGTACGCTCGATTTTTCGCTGACCCCAGGTCAATCGCTTCCCACGCTCGACCTGACGCGCCTGTATGTGCTGACCAGTGGCGGCACCTGTTCGGCCAGTGAAGCGGTGATCAATGGCCTGCGTGGTATCGACGTTGAGGTCATCCTGATTGGCTCGACCACCTGCGGAAAGCCGTACGGTTTTTATGCAACAGATAATTGCGGAACGACCTATTTTACAGTGCAGTTTCGCGGTATTAACGATCGCGGGTTTGGTGACTATACCGACGGCTTTGTGGTTGCCTCAGAAGATGATGGCATGGCCAATGTCCTCGGTTGCCAAGTTGCCGACGATTTCACTCAACCGCTTGGTAGCCCAAGCGAAAACCGCCTAGAGGTTGCGTTGGCGCACCGTGCGGGGCAGGGTTGCGTTGCGCCTGCGACGGCGCAATCTGGCGTGCAGCAAAAGTCGGCCCAACCGCTGGATGCCGCCGACGGCTGGGTGCATAGATCACCGTTTGACAGCAACCGTATTCTGCGCCAGTAGGCGCGGGGTGCGCAGAGTGTTCGCCGCATAAGGATGGCGGCGTATTTGGGTTATCACGTTTGGGGGTATACCTTTTCTAGTAGTACCTTTTCTAGTAGTACCTTTTTTAGCTGTATCTTTCATGGCAGTACTTTTCATGGCAGTACCTTTGCTAGCCATATCTCGGGGGTGCGTGTTTTGCCGCTATATTCGCGGTTACAAAACCTTTGCAGATAATCCCTGCCAGCTATCAAGGGCGGCTATTAAGGGCATTCCGAGATCCGGCAAATCCGACCCCGCTGATTTGAGCCCGTGCAAAGCAGTGTCCATTAGCAACCAATTTATAGTGGTCCTTTTTGATCGCTTGGGTTGCTCCACAACGCCGACCATACGCTGTTGTCGACGCCGAGGTCGATAAAGTAGACGGCGTCATTGTGAATGATCGAGCGCTGGGTACCTCTACGCCAACTTGGTCGTTTTGCGGTGATCTTGCCGACCATATCAATAGACGCTAGGGCCGGATTGTCTTTGCTGTTCAGCTCAAACAAATACAAATTGTCTTCTGCGCGATAATCGTTGTCTGCCGAGTTAAACGACAGCGTCGCCGGCACCAAGAATCGATCTTGGCTGTCGTTGATCTTTAGGTAGGTGAACGCATGACGGTTATAGCGCGCTTCTGAATAGCCCCCCGTTGCGCCCTGACTCTCGCCGAGGGAGATCCCACCCAGCGAGTAGGGCGCGGTCATATCGGCGACGTTAAAAAGCTCTAGTTTGACCAAGCCGTTTTCATCTTGCCCCAGCCCCATCAGTAAGTCGTCGTTGACCGCGTGCAAAAAGTCAGAAAATCCGGTCACCATCAGCTCACCCGCAATGAATGGGTCCGTCGGTGTTGAAAGATCGATCACATACAGTGGGTCAATGCGCTCAAAGGTCACCAAATACAGCACCTCACCCATAAAGCGCGCGCCGTAGAGTTGCTCGTTGGGCTTGCCGATAGCTTGAGGGCGCTGCGCGTTGGGCAATGTAGCGACCACGTCGAGTTCGATGTCGTCGGCATTTAGTGCCAGAATCGTCAGGATGTGTTCGATGCTATCGTCGGCATTGTCCGGGTTGAGCTGACTCGTGACTAGGCGCAGATAGCCGTCGTGCTCGTTGATTCTAAAATCTTTGCTGCCACTTAAATACAGTGCGCCATCGGCAGCGCCAGAGCCTTGGTAAGGCATGTCTGGCGACAATTCAAAGCGGTGCACTAGCGTGCGCGATGACGGCTCTGCGGGCGCTTCAGAATAATCGATCTGGCTGAGATAGATGGCGTTTTCACTGACGTAGATACCATTGGTTGGCTCTAAATAACAGCGCGCTCTGGTTACTTGGCGATCGACCAGATTGATCGCTACCAGCACGGTCATGGTGGGTACGCCATTGGTAACCGGCGATAGCGGGTGCTCGGTATCGGCTATTAGACAGTCGTCGGCCGCGACTAACGGGCTTGTGGCGCTATCAATAACAATGTTGGGGACTATATCTGCCAGCGTTATGTCCGCCAGTAGGCGCTCATTCTCAATGGCTTGTTGGTCATTGGGGTAATACACAAAGCCCTCGATCTTTGGGGTATGGCGGGCGACCAGATACACCATGTCGCCTTTTTTGCGGCTGTTAACCAAGCCGCCTTCAAATTCGATGGTCAGTTGTGGTGTGGGTGCACTTATATCGGCGATATCATAGAGATACAGCGCGGTTGTCTGCGATGCCCAATTGGCGGTGCGGCTAAATGAATCACCGTAACCGCCCCAATAACCCGAACTGCCGATGGCTACCAGTTGTGACTCACTCACATACAGGCCCTCAACAGATAGATGGTCGCTGAGGTCGATACTGCTGACTTGGCTCGCGCCGCCATCGCTGGGGTTGGTCGCCAATATCCGAATACTGCGCCCATCGTCAGTCGGTGGTTCGGGCATGGCATCGGCTATGGCTATTTCTGGCATTCCGACATCTGTAATGATCATGCAGCAATCCATTCCTCGACTGGGCGCTATAAACAGATGTTTACCGTCATATTTAACAACGTCGTGCTCGTCAACACTCGATTCCAGCGTGTAGGTGGTAGAGAAACTACGGTCGGTAGATGTGGATGCCTCGGCGTTAACACTGGCGAGACCTGTCGTGCCCACTACATTGTTGTTGGCGAGCTGATTAAAGCCATCGCGCACATTGCCGAGTAATTTGTCATCGCTACTCGGTGCGATCAACAGACCGCTCGGCGGCGCGGGTGGGGGCGTTGTATCGGCCACTGGGGCGCTGTTACCGCCGCCACCGCAGCCCGCGGTAGTCAATGCAATAACTGTGATCGATGCGATTAATAACCATGTCGACATAGGGTTCACCCTTTTGATATATATGCATTCCAGTATAGCGGCTTTTATAAAGTCCATTAGGAAAAGGTGGTCAGGCCCGCGAGTTACATTTTTTGAGTAGTAACAAAGGGCAGTCACAAAGGGCAGTCACAAAGGGCAGTCACAAAGGGGTGTCGCAATCGGTTGTACAAGAAGGGTGTCGTGAAGGGTGTCGTGAAGGGTGTCGTGAAGGGTGTAGTGAAGGGTGTAGTAAAGCGGTACAGCAATGGAGGCTAGGGCGTTTATAGGTGGGGCAATGCTGCTGCAACGTTGACTCATGCGCGCATGAACGCAACTATCGCTGGTTTGTTGCGATTATTCACTGTTGAAATTCACCGGCTTTATTTGCTAGGGTGAGCACGCGACTATGGCGAATAGGCCATCGAGTTGAAGACCATAATAATTTGCTGATCAAACTTAAACCTCTGCCTATGGGAGGCCGCCAATGGCGATGAAATTTGGGGTGTTTTTGCCCAACGGTAGCAATGGATACATTATTTCAAAAGCGGTGGAGCCTTATCTGCCGACCTATCATCACAATCTAGCGATTACCCAGGAAGCTGAGCAGCAGGGCCTCGACTTTGTGCTTTCGATGATGAAATACAAAGGGTTTGGTGGCGAAACCGGCTACTGGGACGCCTGTTTAGAATCTTTTACCTTGATGTCGGCGCTGGCGGCCAAGACAAAGAGCATCGGTCTGATCCCGACGGTGACCTTGCTCAGTCAACATCCGGCATACATTGCGCGTATGGTCAGCACATTAGACGATATCAGTGGTGGCCGCTGCGGCTTAAATATTGTCACCGGCTGGAACAAGCCCGAGTACCAGCAAATGGGCCTTTGGCGGGGCGATGAGTACTATGATCGACGGTATGAATTTGCCGCTGAATACGTTGCGATCTTGCAGGATTTGTGGCGCCAGGGAAGCTGCACCCGCGAGAGCGAATTTTTCTCGCTAAACAATTGCAGTTGTCTGCCGATGCCGAGTCGCGAGATACCGATTGTCAGC
>CALGJN010000352.1:0-8753 GCA_937920185.1 uncultured Cellvibrionales bacterium
ATTGCGCCAAAACCAAAGCCAGAGCCGAGCCAGAGCCGAGCCAGAGCCGAGCCAGAGCCGACATAGCAAAGGGTCTTTGCTTTGGGCGACGGGCTAGCTGCTCAGTGGGCCCGGTGCGACTATTTAGGCGCTCGCATAACGTTTAGGCGTTGCCTGCGGATGATGCGCAAATCTGCGCCGGTGAGATTAAATCGCCTGCCGCGCTAGAGAGGTTGAGCGGTGACTTTGATATTGCGCAATATTATCACGCGCCTTGGGCGCTGCGTTGGCCAGCGTATGGTGATCACGCGCCTTGACCGGTAGCGCTGAGTGCCGCTCATGGGCGGCTCTGCCACGCGCAGTAACCGACTACCATTTTTCTTGCCACGGTCGCAGATCCAATTCAAACGTCCAGGCGTTCGGTGGCTGCCGATAAAGCCAGATATAATTTTCGGCCAGATCATCGGGATTTATGATGCCATTTTGAGACTTTCGATGTTCAAAGTCAGAGACGTTGTCGCGCACCCACTCGGTGTCGACCCCACCATCTATGACAACATGAGCAACGTGGATATTTTGTGGGCCAAGTTCTCGCGCCATACTTTGTGCCAGCGCTCGCAGTCCGTGTTTGGCACTGGCGAAAGCGGCGAATCCGGCGCTACCGCGAACGCTTGCGGTTGCGCCGGTAAATATAATCGTGCCGCGCTGGCGTTTAAGCATATAGCGCGCCGCCTCGCGGCCACTGAGAAAGCCCGCATAACAGGACATTTCCCAGATTTTGAAAAACTTTTTGCTATCGGTTTGCAACAGCCCCATAGGGACGTTGGCACCGACGTTAAACACCACAACGTCTATTTCACCAATGCTCGATTCGATCGTGGCAAAGAGTTTTTCTATGGCATCTTCGCGGCGCGCATCGCAACTAAAATTGAACGCGGGTCTGCCATCAGCGGTAAGTTCAGCGACCAATGCGTCGAGCTTTTCGCCATGGCGTCTGGCGCCACAGACGGTTAATCCCTGCTGGGAAAATTTACGCATGATGGCACTCCCTATGGCGTCACCGGCGCCGATAATCAGTGCGACTTTGGTATTCTTTGGCATGGCAATGGATATCCGTTGGAGCTTTTATTCACTGGAGCTTGTATTCACTGGAACTTGTATTCACTGGAGCTTATTTTCACTGGGGTATCTATACCGAGACTAGTATGCTGATCGGCAGCTTGATTGCAGCATTTTCGGGCTGCTTGTCGACAAAATACCAACAGCCTTGGCGTAAGTATCTGATCGTTGGGCATCGATTGCTAGTGGCAATCGAGATAAGTTATCTAGGTTATGCGCTGTAACCTGATAGGTGAGCGGCAAAGGAGTGGCTAGCTTTGCTCTTTCACAAGCCCAATCAGGGCTGGTTCGCGGGGCCAGCGATGCGCAGCGTTGGCCGCAATATTTAGGGTCTGAAAAAGCCCACGCAATGGTCTCTAGGGGGCCTTGATTGTGCCAGTGCTACAGGCGTTTTACAGCGAGCCATATCGGCTATTAAAATAGTCGAACGCTGCCTGCTGCCGGTGATGAACGACGGCGTTGTGATTCTCGCTCATGGTATAGATAGCATCGCGCCCCGGTGATGTCGGCGTGGACTGCGTTTATGGCTATGGTTAGCGGCTAGCGGCGCTAACGAGGCGGGCCGATGCCCTATAGAGGTGGGCCGATGCTCTATAAACGCAGCCTAGGCTGGGACATCTAGTCGCAACGCCCAGCTATTATCAACGGGCGACGGGGACGATGTCTGGCAACCCAGTCGGTGGTTATTGAATCGGGCGACCGGCGGATAATCGTTTTGGCGGTTGTTGGGGTGCCGCCAAGCGTCGTTGCCAACTCAACTGGGCAAGCGGAGGGGAGTGTTGTAACATCGCCCATTCATTTGATGGCGGCTCTTGGCTAACATGGAGCCGCCAACACCAAGTCAACTCAGTGCGGTTCCCGACGCTATTGAGGTTAAACGCAAAGGATTAAAATTGTCTAAATCTACCGTTGATACAATCGATGAAAAACGCCTGTCGAGCTATTTACAAAGTCACGTCGACGGATTTAAAGGCCCATTGGTGGCGAGCAAATTCCCCGGAGGCCAGTCTAATCCAACGTTTAAAATTGAAGCGGCCTCTGGTGATTATGTACTGCGCAGTCAACCGCCCGGCAAGTTGCTCAAGTCAGCCCATGCAGTCGATCGTGAATATCGAGTTTTGAGTGCATTGGCTGATACGCCAGTGCCGGTCGCTGGCGTTTATCATCTCTGTGAGGACAGAGAGGTCATGGGTTCGATGTTTTATTTAATGGAATTTTGCGAGGGCAATATTCACTGGGATTCGGCTCTCGATGAACTCGACAGTAACGCCCAGAGGGCGCGCTGCTACGATGAGATGAATCGTGTTTTGGCGGCCATCCACTCGGTCGATTTGGAGGCCGCTGGCCTGCAGAGTTTCGGTCGACCTGGAAATTATTTCCAGCGTCAATACGACCGCTGGTCAAGCCAATACCAAGCCTCGGTGTTGACGCCGATTCCGGAAATGGATCAATTAATCGCCTGGTTGGGTGATAATGTGCCCGAGGACGACGGCAAAATTGCTCTAGTACATGGTGATTATCGCTTGGACAACCTGATGTTTAGTCCCGATAACCAGAATGTGCGCGCGGTGCTCGACTGGGAATTATCGACCCTCGGTCATCCCTACGCAGATCTGGCCTACCAGTGTATGGGTATGCGCCTACCCGCGGAGACAGCCAAGGGTTCATCGTCTGGATTGCTGGGTGTTGATGTCGCGGCCATTGGCATTCCGTCTGAAGAAGCCTATGTGGCGACCTATTCGGAGCGCATGGGTATAGGCACCATCGATAATTGGAACTTTTATATGGCGTTTAGCTTTTTTCGCATCGCCGCGATCTGCCAAGGTGTTGCCAAACGCGCGGTGGATGGCAATGCCTCCAATGCCCAGGCGATGTTGATGGGCGAGCGGGTTAGACCGCTTGTTATCAGTGGTTTGGCGGTGATCTAACCGGTTATTACGCCGCTCGGCGGGGTGCTGACACTCGGCGAGCCACGAGCATAGTCGATGATCGGTTGTTTGGTCGGCCGCTACATTAATAGATCGAGACACTGGGTTAGGAATGCACTGGTCTGCGGGTTTGCCTGTTGTTTGACTCAGGCGTGCTTTGACTTATCGATGCGCGGCGATGGTCTTGATGACATTAATTCCGCGCCCGGTTGCATGTGGATGCTCAGGTCAACAAACCCTTTGAATCGCGGGGACGATAAACTCGTCGGGTAATGGTGTGTTGCCGTGCAACAGCCCCTATAGACAGAGCCCATAATGCGCCCAGTCGATTAACCTCGAAACAAAAAATAAGGCATATCTGGTCGCTCTTTCGGTGTTTTACTTTAGGCGGCGTGAATTTCGCAAGGGCCGCGATGGTAGTGCCCATTGGTACTATAATTTGTTGAGTCTGAGTGACGACAAACAAAATTAATACCCATCTAGCGATGGCTAGACTTTGGCATCTGATCGACAGCACGTATAATCGCCGCTTTTGTTTCGTTGTGACAAGCTACTCTCAGACTATTGGAATCAAGCCATGACCGTGCGTACTCGCATTGCTCCATCTCCCACCGGCGATCCGCACGTCGGAACTGCTTATGTTGCGCTGTTTAATATGGCCTTTGCCCATAGTCAGGGCGGGCAATTTTTGCTGCGCATAGAGGATACCGATCGCGTGCGATCGACCTCGGCGTCAGAGCAAAAAATACTCGAGGCATTGCGTTGGCTGGGTCTTGAATGGGATGAAGGGCCAGACGTCGGTGGCACGGTGGGGCCTTATCGTCAGAGCGAACGTTCAGAGATCTACCGCCAACATGCCGATCGCCTGCTAACCGAGGGTCATGCATTTCGCTGTTTTTGTTCTACGGAACGGTTGGACGAATTGCGGCGTGCTCAAATGCAGGCAAAAATCCCGGTGGGTTACGATGGCCACTGTTGTGGTCTCGCGCCCAGCGAGAGTCAGGCGCGGTGTGATGCGGGCGAATCTTTCGTCGTTCGAATGCGGGTTCCGCGCGAGGGCCAATGCCAATTTGAGGATATGCTGCGCGGACCCATCGCGATCGACTGGGCGCAAATTGACCTGCAAGTACTGCTAAAAGCCGATGGCATGCCAACCTATCACTTGGCGAATGTGGTCGATGATCACCTGATGGGTATTTCCCACGTTATTCGCGGTGAGGAGTGGATTAACTCGGCGCCCAAGCACATTCTTCTCTACCAATACTTTGGCTGGGATCTACCGATTTTCTGTCACTTGCCGTTACTTCGCAATACCGATAAAAGCAAACTCTCAAAGCGTAAAAATCCAACCAGCATTTTGTTTTATCAACGCATGGGGTTTTTACCAGAGGCAATGCTCAATTACCTCGGTCGCATGGGTTGGTCGATGCCCGACGAGCGCGAGAAGTTCAACCTTGCGGAAATGCTCGAGGTATTTGATATTAGCCGCGTGTCATTGGGCGGGCCGATTTTTGATTTAGAAAAGCTTCGATGGCTAAACGGCATGTGGATTCGCGAGGATTTGAGCGATCAGCAACTGGCTGATCGATTACAGGACTGGGCGCTTAATCGGCAACGTTTGGTGGAGTTTTTACCGTTCGCTAAGCAGCGCATGGAAACCTTTTCTGATCTTGCGCCACTCGGGCATTATTTGTTGGCAGGCATGCTGCCTATCACTCGCGATCAACTGTTAGCGTCTGCGACTGATGAAGAACAGCTTGGCGAGATATTACAGTATGCACTGTGGCGGTTAGAGGCCTTAGATGATTGGCGTCGCGAGGAGATTTTTTCTGCCTTACAACAGGTCGCCGATGGCATGCAGTTGAAGTTAAAAACGTTTTTGGCGCCGTTGTTCATTGCCGTGGCGGGCACTAATGCATCGGTTTCGGTTATGGATTCAATGCAGATGCTGGGCCCAGACATGTCGCGCGCACGATTGCGCCATGCCCAGGATATAATCGGTAGTCTGGGTAAAAAGAAGCTCAAAAAAATGCAACAAAACTACGCCAAATTGATCTAATCAGGCACATCCAGTAAGGCTATACAGGCGTATCTTTTAGCTTCAACATTCGGTTAGTCCAGTGCCAGTATGGTTATGGAATACTCGTCATCTTTGCGCCACCATGGGTGGCTGCTTGACTAAGATTTTTAGTAGGGAACAACAATGGAGTTAGTTCGATGGATATTGGCAAGACTTGTTTTAACGGCCGATGCAATGACCACGCCTGAGGGGTTAATACGCTCTGCTGAGGCGCAACGCGTGGTTGACGCAGCAACTGATAAACTGGCACTGTATCAATTTGAGGCCTGTCCTTTTTGTGTCAAAGTGCGCAGGGCAATGACCCGTCAAGCGCTGAATATAGAGCTGCGGGATGCGCGCAATGATATGGCGATTAAGCAAGAATTGGTAGCGCAGGGTGGTCGTCATAAAGTGCCGTGTTTGCGGATCGAGTCGCCCGACAGCAATGACCAGTGGCTGTACGAATCGAATGATATTATCGCCTATCTAAAGGCTAATTTTTCCGTCAACTAGCCGGTTTTTCAAAGCACTATTGATCATTGGTGCGATGCGCGTCAGACCTTAAACGCTTGCTGGCGCGCCCGGTCTTTACGTCCGCACGACTCGTTGCGGCGCATCGCTTAAGCTCGTTGCGGCGCATCGCTTAAGCGCGCACTAGATTCGTGTCTGCTGGCTTTTAAACGCCGGCAACGGTCTCGCAACAGTGCCGTCGGGGGAGTGCTAATAACACCGTGTTGTCGCAGCTATTTTTTATCGGCAGGCTGGCCGCGCGAGACTGCGGCGGCCATGCCCACCAAGGCGGCCCAATAAAACCACCACCTACCGGTCTCGAGGCGATTGCGTTGTGTTGTCTCAATGGGGCGCGGCAATCGATATTCCAGGTCCCTTGAGTGTTTGATTGATGATGTGCCGTATGAGGTTACTCGCCGTGCATGTGGGTCTAACCGCCAAGCCCTGATTAAAAAAACAATCTAAGACATTTACTGGACGGCCATGGCGAATCGCTAATGGCGTGGGTCGAGTAGCGGCGCAAAGTCGGCAAGCGCGCCAACAGTATGCTTGACACAAGCGCTGAACGCCACGCAATAACGCGGGCTGGAGTCGACCATTCAATGTTGCATTGACGCGCAAGGATTCCAATTCGACTACGATGTGTCTGGTCTTAAGGCTTGGTGGTATGCCAATTCAGGATTCGCTATTGGATTTAATTTTGGATTGGATCGACATCGAATTTGACGCCGATGGAGAACGCCGGTAATGCAACTGATAATTAATTGCATTAAGGTGGATGCGCAGCTATTATTCGAATTCAGCGTTTACATGGATTTTTAATATGTTGTACAACCCTCAATCGGTAGTAAAAAAACTGTTTTTCCCCGGGATTTTATTAATGATCGTCGGGCAATTGATCGGCTGCGCCTCCAGCGCACCACTGTCGTCTGAAGCGCTGTTGCCGGCCGAGATCAGTGAGGGTGAGCCTAGTAAAGGTGTTACTAGCGCGCCGGCCGACTCATTGCCTAGGCCATTGCGCTTGGCGTTTATGGCCGGTCACGTGCGCGCAGGTATAGCGCTTTACCGAGCTGGTGAGTTAAAAATGGCCGCACCGCATCTGTTGCACCCCGTATCTGAGACTCATCAAGCAGAGCGAGAGGGACTTGAGGGATTAGGGTTTGATCGTAGTTTGTACGTTCGCGTATCGCGCGCTCTTGAGGCCAATCGGCCGGCGGCTAACATTGAAAACTTACTGGTTGAAACCGAGGCTAATCTGGCGTTGGTAACGAGCCGCGCAGGCGGAGATCAGCGGACCATTATTGAGTTTTTATTGCGCACTATCATCGACGAATACAGCCTGTCGATCAACCATGGAAAACTGACTGATATTGGGGAATATCAAGACGCCTATGGTTTTTCGCAAGTGGCGATAGAGCACGCTCGAGCGTTGCCAGTGTCACAGCGAGGGGATCTGCTCGATGCGCTTCAACAACTCGCCTTATTGTGGCCGACAGGGCCACTTCCAATGGATAGTCCCACCCCGGTGGCGGTGCTTGTCGATGCAGTAAATGCAGTTTTAGAGCGCTTTAAGTAATTTTTTAACGTCGGTTATGGCCTTTCGTTGGCCTAATTTAGCTCCTAAAGCCCAGTTTGGGGGCCGCAGCCCAGTCTGAGTCGTGCCGCCGTGTTGAGCTTTTCACCGCGATCGCCGGTAGCGCTCGAGCAGCGGCAAGCGCGCAGATTTTTGAATCCTAAAGGCCGCACTATCTGTGCCGGTAACATCGTTTTATACATATTTTCGAATAGTCCATTTTACTGATGGGTTTAAATGCGCTATAACTATCGAAACTATCTTATTTGAAGCAGATATTGGGTTAAATAATAATTGTCTGCGGGTATAGCGCTACAGATTTTGCGTTATTTTGACAGGCTAAAATAAAAAACTATCGCCTTGGAGAGCAGTATGCTCGAACAAAAATCAAATGTAGTTGGTTACTCTGATACGACCTTGGATCTCTTGCAGGAGCCGGGAAAGTTATTCATTGCTGGGAACTGGGTAGACGCGCGTTCGACCGAGCGTCTGGCGGTGGTTAATCCAGCCACGGGAGAAGAAGCGACTGTCATAGCCTCAGCGACTGTTGAGGATGTCAATGACGCTGTTGCCGCGGCCAAGGAATTAGCGGCTGATGAAGCCTGGTCTCGGATGGCTCCAGAAAAACGCGAAGCGCTGATTAATAGGCTTGCTGACGCCGTTGAAAAAAATAGTCATACGCTTGCTGAGTTGGAATCATTGGACGTGGGAATGCCTCTTGGCGTAGCACAATTCATAATTTCACTGACGGTATCTTCTCTGCGCTATATGGCGGGTTGGCCGAGCAAAATTGAGGGGCGTAGCATACCCGTTTCCTATCCAATGGGTGGTGAGCATTTTGCGTGCACAGTCCGAGAGCCGATTGGTGTGGTGGGCGCTATCATTCCTTGGAATGTTCCGTTTATGATCGCGATCTGGAAACTCGCACCGATCCTCGCTACAGGCTGTACCTTGGTGTTAAAGCCATCCGAGGAAGCATCTCAATCGGTGCTTATGTTGGGTCGACTCGCTCAGCAGGTGGGAATTCCAGATGGCGTCCTAAACATAGTGACCGGCACTGGGCCAATCGCGGGTGAGGCGTTGGCGCGACATGCCGATGTTGCAAAAATTAGTTTTACCGGATCGACCGCAACCGGCAGAACTGTTGCCCGGATAGCCGCAGACACAACTAAGAGGGTATCTCTGGAGCTTGGCGGTAAGTCGCCGCAGATTGTTTTCGCTAACGCCGACTTAGATGTTGCGATCCCCGGCGTTGCGAACTCAATATTTTTGAATAGTGGGCAAACTTGCGTCGCCGGATCACGTCTCTATGTGCAGCGCAAAGTGTATGATCAGGTGATTGAACGCCTTGCTGAGCATGCAGCGAATTTATCTGTCGGTCACCCGATGGATTCAAATACCCATCTAGGACCGGTGATCAATGCCCGACAGAAGCGACGAATCGAAACGTACCTGAGCGAGGCGAGGGAGCAGGGTGGTGTGTTGCATGCGCGCTCCTCGGCAGATATTCCGGAAGATGGCTTTTATGTTGCGCCCACTGTGGTCGAAGCGCAGCAGGATATGACAATCCTCAAAGAAGAGGTTT
>CALGJN010000353.1:0-14739 GCA_937920185.1 uncultured Cellvibrionales bacterium
TTTGGATAGAGTGGCCAAGACCGACCCCCCACCACTCACCGCGACCGAAGGCAATCAATGACTGAGTCAGTTGATAACCCGCCCTAAATGGATCCGACCAAGGATCGAGGAAGGTGCTCAGTCGAGCTACCCGATAGGGCGCCGCTTCGGCGCCCCACCATAGACCGGCGGCACCCAGTGCAACGACCACCGAATAGTCCCGCAAATTGACGCCGCCGACGAACAGCAAGGCCATAAAAATCCCGCAGACAACAACCACGGAGCCGAAATCTGGCTCCAGTATTAACAAACCGATTAACGTCAACATCAAACCCAGCACCACACCCAATGGGCGTTTGTCGGTTGCCATATGCTCGCGATGCTTTTGCAGATAGGAGGCCAGAAAGACGATCGTTGCCAGCTTGACCAGTTCGGACACCTGAACCGTCATCCCACCCAAACCAAGCCAGCGCCGACTGCCATTAAACTCCCGGCCGATACCGGGCACCAACACCAGCATCAGTAGAGCAATCGACAACAACATCCAAACACGGCTGTATTTAGCCCACCAGTCTGCCGGCATTAAAAAGCCAATCGCCATGGCTACCGCACCGATGATGGCGTAGATAGCGTGGCGTTTTAAAAAATACAATTCATTATCCAAACGATGCTCGGCATAACTAAATGAGGCCGAGGCAACCATCACAAAACCTAGCGAGATCAATGCCAAAGTGGGGATTAAAAGGTAGGGATCCAGATACCCTCGACGCAACAACCCCAGACTATTTGGCGGCACAGCAATACTCTTCACGGGGCCTCCGAATCTGCGAGTCGGACGTTAATAGCCTCCACCGCTGTCCGAAAACAACGGCCTCGGTCGGCAAAATCGGCAAACATGTCAAAACTGGCGCAGGCGGGTGACAGCAGCACCACATCGCCTGGATGCGCCTGGGCATGGGCGACACCTACCGCCGCTGACAGATTGTCGCAAACATGCGTGGGTACCTGGCCGTCGAGTAATTCGGCAAGTTCTTGGGCCGCCTCACCGATCAGCACACACAGTCTGACAGATGCTGCCGCTCGGACAACTAGATCAGAAAAATCCTGACCCTTGGTGCGTCCACCGGCAATCAGGACAATATTTTTTTCAGTCGCGCTGGAAAAACCGTCGATAGCGGCGCAGGCGGCACCGACATTGGTCGCCTTTGAATCATCGATGTACAGCACCTCGTCAATCGAGGCAATTTTTTCACATCGATGTGGCAGGCCGTTAAATTCTTGGAGGGTCGCCAACATCGCCGCCATCGGCAATCCCGCAGAGCGTCCCAGCGCGAGTGCCGCCAGCGCGTTGGCGATGTTGTGCCGTCCCTGCATGGCCAATTGCGATTGCAACATAAGCTGCTCACCGCCGCCGACTAACCAGGTTTCACCATTCTCGGTGAGCAGCCCAAAATTATCGCCGTTGGGTGCGTCTGTACCAAAGCTGATAATCGACAAATTATCATCAGCTTGGGGATAGGTCAGAGGATCCTGTCGATTGACCACCGCGCACGCAGCATCTTTAAAGATGCGTTGTTTAGCTGCATGATAATCATCGATATCTGGGTATCGATCGAGATGATCGGGCGAGATATTTAACAGCCCACTGACTGCCCCTTTACTGCTGTCAAACAACTCCAGTTGAAAGCTCGACATCTCAAGCACATATAAGCGTCGTTCAGCGGACAATAAATCCAGCATCGGCGTACCCAAATTGCCGCCAACTCCGGTATTTAAACCACTTCGCCGAGCCATTTCACCGACCAGCGTGGTCACGGTGCTCTTGCCATTGGACCCTGTAATAGCGATCACCGGAGCGTTCACCTGTTCAAAAAATAGCTCGGCATCGCCGATCAAACGGATATCTTTAGCCCGCGCAGACTGCAACATCGGCTCGCCCAGAGACACGCCTGGACTAACCACGACAGTCTCGAGTATGTCGTAGGCACGGTCGTCGAATTCACCCAACATGGTGCGGATATCGGGGTACCGTTGGCTGACGACATCGAGCCCTGGGGGGGCACTGCGGGTGTCGGCAAACATAAAATCTATTCCCCGACGAGTTAAGAAATCTGCCACCGAGAGGCCGGTCACTCCCATACCGAGAATAGCCACTGCGCTATAGTCCGACCCCGATTGATTCATTGCTGCGCACCCCATCGCCGTCAACGCAACTTCAGTGTTGCTAGGCCAAACAGCACTAGCACGAGAGTAATTATCCAAAAGCGCACGATCACGCGCGGTTCTGGCCAGCCTTTCAATTCAAAGTGATGGTGCAGGGGCGCCATACGAAAAATACGTTTACCGGTCAATTTGAACGAGGCCACCTGTATAATTACCGAAATGGTCTCCATAACAAATACGCCGCCCATGATAAACAGCACAATCTCCTGTCGTACAATCACCGCAATAACACCGAGAGCAGCGCCCAATGCGAGCGCGCCAACATCGCCCATAAAGACCATCGCCGGATAAGTGTTAAACCATAAAAAACCGAGTCCGGCCCCGCACAGGGCGGCGGTAAATATCAGCATTTCGCCAGCGCCGCTGATAAACGGAATGTTCAGATAATTGGCAAACTGATAATTACCGCTGAGGTAGGCAAAAATACCTAGCGCGCCACTCACCAACACCGTGGGCATTATCGCCAAGCCATCTAAGCCATCGGTTAAATTCACTGCGTTGCTTGTGCCAACGATGACAAAATAAGTCAAGACCACAAAAAACGGACCTAAATTAAACGCAAATGATTTAAAAAACGGGACGATTAATTCGGTTTCAGCCGGTGACTGAGCGGTGTAGTAAAGCGTTAGAGCTGCCGCCAATCCAAACACCGACTGCCAAAAGTATTTCCAGCGAGCGGGTAAACCCCGGGGATTTTTTTCTACCACCTTGCGATAATCGTCGACCCAGCCCACCAACCCAAAGCTAAAAGTCACCGCCAGCACAATCCATACATAACGGTTATCTAAATCGGCCCACAACAGGGTACTTACAAACATTGCCAAAAGAATAAGCGCGCCGCCCATGGTCGGGGTACCCGCCTTGGCGAGGTGTGACTTTGGACCATCGCTGCGGATTGCCTGACCAATCTGCAGATAATTGAGCCTGCGAATCACCGCCGGACCAAATACCCAACTAATAATGAGCGCGGTCAAGACCGCTAATATGCCGCGCAGCGTAAGGTACTGAAATACCGATATCGGACTGTAATATTGACTCAGATATTCACTCAACCACACTAGCATTGGATATTCCCTCGCCTAGACAGCACTTCGATCACGCGTTCCATCGCCGAACTGCGCGATCCTTTAACCATAAAAGTCGTTGTCGATGTATCGCCCAAGGTATTTAAATAATTGCCTAAATCGGCTAATTCCGCGAAGTGTTTGCCGCCAAAAGCGTCACTCGCTGCAATACTTCGCGAACCCAAAGTGAGTAATTCATCCACCCCTGAGCGGCGGGCATAATCTCCCACGCTGCGGTGTAATTGTGCCGATTGACTCCCCAACTCGGCCATGTCTCCAAGTACCAAAATGCGCCGGCCCGCGCACCGAGCTAAGACATCGATCGCCGCCATGCTCGACTCGGGACTCGCGTTATAGGTATCGTCAAACGCGCGCCCACCACCATCCAGAGTTATTTCTTGCAGACGACCGGCAAGCGCCTTTTGAGTATTAAGGCCGGTTGCAATATGTTCTTCAGTAGCACCCGCGGCGAGGGCGCAAGCTGCCGCAGCCAGCGCATTGGCCACCGCGTGTCGACCCGGTATTAGCAAACTGATCGGGCATCTAATCGGCGAGTCGGTCTGGCCCATATTGATCAGTAAATCGAAGCCATAACATCCGCTATGATTAATTTTAAGATCGACGGCGCATAGATCGGCCTGCCTGTCGGAAACCGAAAATGTCAGGCAACGGCGCGCGCCAATCAATTCGCGCCAGTCATCGATATAATCCAAATCGAGATTGAGAATGGCGATGCCGTCGGTTGGCAAACCACTGTAAATTTCAGCTTTTGCGGACGCGGTACCGGCCAAACTACCAAATCCCGCCATATGCGCGCTTTGGACGTTGTTCACCAGCGCGATGCTCGGCCGTCCCACGGTACATAAATAGTCGATATCTCCGGCGCCACTGGCACCCATTTCAAGTACCAGAAAATCGCTTTTGGCGGGCAGATCTAACAGCGTCAGCGGCAAACCAATATGGTTGTTGTAGTTGCCGACAGTGGCGTGAACCACTCCGCTGTTGGTCAAGATTGCCGCGACATACTCCTTCACAGACGTCTTGCCGCTGCTGCCGGTGATGGCAATCACCGGGCCTGAAAAACGCTCGCGGGACATCTTGGCTAGGTTGCCAAGGGCGCGCTCGGTGTCATCGACAACCCATTGCGTAATATCGACCTCGGCGCATCGACGAGTGACCACCGCCGCGGATATTTTATCGGCAATTTGGCCAACAAAGTCATGCCCGTCATGATTTTCACCGGGCAGAGCAACGAACAAATCCCCGCCCTCGACCCTGCGACTATCAATACACACGCGCTCGAACGACGCGTCGGGATTTAACAGCGTACCACCGAAGCGCATGGCCGCATCGCTCATAGAGATTGCGTTCATGTTGCGCCACTCCCACGGTCGCGCAGCGCAAGACGCGCCTGCACCTGATCGCTGAATGGCAACCGATGATCGGCGATCTGCTGATAGTCTTCGTGCCCTTTGCCGGCAATTAACACCAGATCTTCCGCCGCAGCGCTCAAAACAGCATGGCGTATCGCCACACGGCGATCTAGTTCAACGCTAAAATCACCCACAATGCCACGCTCTATATGAGCGATGATGGCCTGCGGCGATTCACCTCGCGGATTGTCATTGGTGAGGACAATTTTATCGGCATAACGATTGGCGATGGCGCCCATTTTTGCGCGCTTGCCAATATCCCGTTCACCGCCGCAACCGAACACCACCCAAAGCTTACCCTGAGTGTGGGCACGCAGCGTAATAAGTACTTTTTCAAGCGCGTCAGGGGTGTGCGCGTAATCGACGATTACACCCGGACTCGCCGTTGCATCGATCAACTCCATACGGCCCGATGCCGCCTGCAAATATGGTATCGCCGCCAATATGTCGGCCAGCGAATAACGCTGCGCGACGACTGCGATAACCGCGAGCAAATTGGCCAAGTTAAATTGCCCGACCAGCGGCGAGTAAAGTTTTCCGCGACCCCAACGGCCCTCTACCACCGCGTGTATCCCGCTGGCATTGAGCTGAATTGATCGGCAATAAAGATCGGCTGAAGGATCATCCAAACTATAGGTCACAACCGTGGTTGACTTGGCAACTCTGGCAAGTAACTTGGGTGCCCAATTGTCGTCTAAATTGATCACCGCATATTTCAATCCAGACATTTCAAACAGGCTCGCCTTGGCGTCGCCATAGGCCTGCATATTGCGATGGTAGTCGAGATGATCTCGACTCAAATTAGTGAATACTGCGGTATCCACTTGCACCGCGGCAATACGCCCCTGAGTCAGCGCGTGCGAGGAGGCCTCCAAGGCTATCGAGGTGGCTCCAGCGCTGACAATGTCGGCGAGGATCTGTTGACTGGCAATCGCATCGGGTGTTGTAAGCGTCGACCGGTGGCCCGCTGACAACGACGCCTGATCGCCGCGAATGCCAGCGAAACCATAGCCAAGCGTGCCGAGGTAAGCGGATGACTCGCCGAGTCGGTCGAGCAGCCCAGACAACAACCAACAGCAAGAGGTCTTGCCATTGGTTCCAGTCACCGCGGTTACCGTCATCTGCGCCGATGGATCGCCATAGAAGTTAGCTGCGATTTGCGAAACAGCGTCGCTTAGACGCTCGATCGGAATAACAGGTACAGAGAGCCCTGACACCCGATCAGCAACGCCGCGATCAACGGCCACGGCAACTGCGCCGCAGGCTATCGCCTGGTCTACATAATTTAGGCCATCGGCTTGGGAGCCCGACAATGCAATGAATAGGTCGCCGGACTTGACCTCGCGGCTATCGAGAGACAAGCCGGTCACCCGCAGATTCGCAACGCCGTCGCAACAATCGATGTTGGCGAGTAAGCTGCCGAGCGCAGTGCCTTGAGAAAAGCTTTGCTCAATCATGACTTTTCTCGCTTGCCAGTGGCGGCCAAAGCGCTCATCCGCGCCGAGTATTCGCTCTGTATATCTGGGGTTACTTGCAAAAGTCGCAGCGCATTACCGGTGACTTCAGAGAAAACAGGCGCTGCGACTAGACCACCGAAATAAACCCCGCGATCGGGCTCATCAATAATGACCACGGTCACTAATCGCGGATTGTCTGCCGGAGCGAGTCCAGCGAAACTTGCGGTGTAGCGATGATCGTCATAACCACCGCTTGATTTTACTTTATGCAAGGTGCCGGTTTTACCCGCGACCGTGTAGCCTTTGATCATCGCCTTCTGGCCGGTTCCTTGCTTGCTGGTTACCGCCTTTAACATAGTGCGCACGTCGCCAACCTGCCCAGCGTCAAAGATACTGTTAGTTTCCAACGGGTCGTCATTTGCCACCAGCGAGACCTCACGGCGCAAACCGCCGTTCGCCAGCACCGCATAAGCCCGCGCCAACTGCAAAGACGTCACGCTAAATCCATAACCGAACGCAAACGTCGCCTGCGTCACCTGATCCCAACTGCGATGGGCTGGCAGATTGCCGGCCGCCTCAGCGGGAAAACCACTGCCGGTACTCTCGCCTAGACCGACCCGCTCAAATAGTTCTCGGGTGCTATCTGGATTGAGTTGCAGAGCAATTTTTGTGGTACCCACCTGACTCGACTTGGCTAGAATTTGAGTCAAATTGAGTCGCCCATAGTCTTGCGGATCGACAAAGGTTTTATAATCCACCTCCAGCCGACCGGGACTGGTATCAATCTCGGAGTTAGCCTCGAACAAACCGCTCTCCAGCGCCGCCAGCATGGTGAAAGGCTTGACCGTCGACCCCGGTTCGATCAAGTCGAGCATAGCGCGGTTGCGAATAGATCCAGGCTCGACCACTGAGCGATCATTTGGGTTGAACGAGGGTTGGTTGGCCATCGCCAACACCTCTCCCGATTCAACATCCAACACCACCACCGAGCCAGACTTGGCGCCATGCTTGTGCACCGCTGCCTTGAGTGCCCGGTAGGCAACATATTGAACGCGAAGATCAATGCTCAGACGCAGCTCGCGGCCAGGCTTAGCCGCCTTGATCAGAGAGATATCCTTTATTACCCGACGCGACGGATCCTGCAACACCTTGCGCACGCCTGACTCGCCCCCCAGCCAAGCGTTGTAAGCCAGTTCAATACCCTCTTGACCGACATCATCTATATCGGTAATTCCTACCAGTTGCGCGGTGACTTCACCGGCAGGGTAAAAGCGCTTATATTCTTGCCGGGCATCGACCCCGGGGACCTGCATTTCGAGTATAGCTTGGGCCTGGCTCGCGGGCAGCTGACGCGACAAATACATAAACGACTTGTTACGATATAACTCGAGCCGGCGCTGCAAGTCGCTCGGCGATAGATCGAGGGCCGCAGCCAGTCGATCGATCTGCGCGGCGGTCGCAGCGATTATCTGCTGAGGATTCGCGATCACCGTAGTAACCGGTGTACTGACCGCGAGAGGCTGGCCATTGCGATCGGTAATCAAACCGCGATACGCGGGTATAACCTGCATGCGCAAGGCCCTGGAATCGCCCTCACTGCGCAAAAAATCACTGCCTCTATGTTCGCTCGGGAGTATCTGCAACTGGGCAATTTTCCATAACAAAATGACCGGCAACGCAGCAATAAACGCCAATATAACGGCGAATCGCCAGCGGGGTATCGGGGTATGAACGACACTCTTGGCCATCTTTATAAGGCCCCCAGCCAATCTTGATCGACGATCAGCATGTCGCTTGCCGACGGACTGTGCATATTCAATCGATCCGTCGCCATGCTCTCGACCCGCTGCAGCGAACCCCAGGTGCTCTGCTCTAAAATAAAGCGCCCATAATCGGCTTTTAGTTGGTTCCCGAGGCGCTCTGCAGCGGCCAGTTGGGCGTACTGCTGCCGGCAGAGGTGGCTAACAAAGGCGACAGATACGGCGCTGATGACCACCACCAACCACAACACCATCACCTGTAATAAACGCACTTCGCGCCCATCTAGCGCCGCAACGAATTTCATGCGACACGCTCCGCGACACGCATCACGGCACTCCGAGCTCGTGCATTGCGATCAATTTCACCGTCCGATGGCTTGATCGCCCGACCCACTTTGATCAGGCGCACACCTCGATCGACTTCCATTAACGGAATGTTTTTGGGTAGTACTAGCCCACGCTGCTGATCGCGAATAAAGCGCTTTACGCGACGGTCCTCCAACGAGTGAAAACTAATCACCACCAGTCGCCCACCAATTTCAAGCGCGTCGATGACTTCGCTCAAAAAACGATCCAGATCCTGCATTTCACTGTTGATATGGATGCGAATTGCCTGGAACGATTTGGTCGCCGGATGCCGCCCGCGCTCCCAAGAAGGATGGGCAGTGGCTACAATTTTCGCTAGTCGACCGGTACTTTCAATCGACGCTATGCTGCGTTCGCGAACGATCGCTGCGGCGATACGGCGAGCGTAACGCTCGTCGCCATAGTTCTTTAGCACGGCGGCGATATCGGCCTCAGCTGCCATATTCAGCCATTCGGCTGCAGACACTCCGCAACTGCTATCCATGCGCATATCCAAAGGCCCGTCGCGCAAAAAGCTAAAACCGCGCTCGGCGCGGTCTAATTGCGGCGAAGACACCCCCAAGTCGAGCAAGATACCCGCCGCCCCAACATCGCCAAATGCCGCAGCGGCCTCTTTGATAGCGGCAAAAGAGGCATGCCGAAAAGCCACTCGCAATTCGCCGTCAAACCGTGAACGACCGTCTGCAATAGCCTCCGGATCTTTGTCTATGGCGAGTAACTTGCCGCGCGCCGACAGTTTTTCCAGTATCGCCGTGGAGTGACCGCCGCGCCCATAAGTACCATCGATGTAATACCCGTCGGGGTCTACCACCAGACTTTCAACAGCCTCGCTGAGCAATACTGCACTGTGCTCAATCATTGCCAGCCACCCCTACCAAGACAGATTTTTTAAGGCGTCGGACATGCTGTCGCGAGCACCCAACATAGAGCGGTAGTCGCTTTGCGACCGCTCTCTCTCGGCATTCCAGTTCTCTTCGGACCAAACTTCTAAACGTTGCGTCCGACCCACCAATACCAACTTCTTGTCCAGTTGCGCATAGTCGCGCAACTCCGGCGGAATCAGAACGCGGCCACTGCTATCGACCTGCAGATCTTTGGCTTGGCCGACCACGAACCGGCTAAGCATTTCGCCGAGATCGTCAAGCGCAGGAAGCGCGGCCACTTTTTCTTCAAATTTTCGCCATTCGGGCAGCGGCGACAGGGTCAAGCAGGTAGACTTCATATCCACGGTCATCACCAATTCACCATGGCAGATATTGTCGAGCACTGGGCGGTAGCGAGTCGGAATTGCCATCCGACCCTTGGCGTCCATATTGATTGGATCACTACCTCTAAACACACTAAACCCCAAAAACTAACCTATGATCAGGAAAAATACCCACAAATCGCCACTTTTCCCCATATATGCACACTATGCATACTAAAGATCAATGTCAAGTGCTAGGCCGAGGTAAAAAACCCAATAAAATCAGAGAGTTCTGCATCGAGTGCCGTGGGCGTTATCGCTATCGCCCGACACTAAAAAAATTAGCAATGTAAAACATGTAGGTGGGAAAATAACTTAATGTAGATTATAGGTAATGCGGAATTTAAATGACTTTTTGGAATAAAAAAATATTTTCTATTCCTTTTGACGTCTTCCATCGGCAGAATAAACCGATCGCTTGGCCCGTTATCGACCCGCGGTCTGAAATCGGTATCTCGTCCGCTCGGGATTGGCGTTAAAACCAATCCCGAGCGTCCGGATACCATTGAGCGAGTCGACCGATAAGCCGGGTTCTGTCGTGGACAGTCATTCATCTGGGACAGACGTCACCGCCTGCCTCTTGCGACCTACCCGTTTCCAGCGCGGGACACGCCAGTGGAAACCTATTTGGTCTTGCTCCGAGTGGGGTTTACCCTGCCACTGCTGTTGCCAGCAGCGCGGTGCGCTCTTACCGCACCCTTTCACCCTTACCTGATTCGCGAGCGAACCATCGGCGGTCTACTCTCTGCGGCACTTTCCGTAGGCTTGCGCCCCCCAGGCGTTACCTGGCACTCTTCCCTGCGGAGCCCGGACTTTCCTCTGCGCCAAACCCGACAACACACGAGTGAATTATCGAGAAACCGGCACAGCGACTGTCTAGTCAACTCGCTGATAAGTTTAGCACAAACTGTCCCACAGATTGCCAGCCGCGCGCGCATAGAGCCATAACTATTCTTTGAGTGGATGATTGTCGGGCAGTTTTTTGTGCACCCACAAAGCTAATTTATGGCGCATTGATGGATCGCTTATTTGATCTTTAGCCAGCGGTTGTATCAGCTTGTCCTCGACCAGCACACGATACAAGAACTCCACCTTAAGCTTGGCGCCATCATGACTTTCAAGTTCACCATAGCCACGCTTATTGGCGTATACCGCACCGATTTGCAGTGCTTTTTTTAACAACTGCGCTTCATTTTGCAGCTTGCTCATGCCCTTATACCTCCATTTTTATGCTACTCAACAAATCTCCGGGCGTTATAAAATAACCGCATCCAGCCGCCATCCTCACCCCAATCACCGGGATACCAGGAATTCAGTACCGTTCTAAACACCCGCTCGGGGTGGGGCATCATCAAAGTAACCCGGCCATCGCGACTGCTTATTCCAGTGATACCGTTCGGCGAGCCATTCGGATTAGCCGGATAATTCAGCGCCGTATGCAATTGATTGTCTATATAACGCATGCCAACCAATCCCGCAGCCTCTAATTGCTCTGCGCCCTGGGGTGCTGCAAACGCAGCCCGACCCTCGCCATGAGAAATAGCGATAGGCAAGTGAGATCCATGCATACCGCGCAGCAATACCGACGGCCCAGGCTCGATCTTGACCAGTGAAAATCGCGCTTCAAACTGCTCCGAAAGGTTGCGTTCAAACCGTGGCCATAGATCTGCACCGGGGATCAATCCAGCCAATTGTGAGAGCATCTGGCAGCCGTTGCAAACCCCCAGCGTAAAGGTCTCAGGACGGGCGAAGAACTGCTCGAATTGATCGCGCACACGCGGGTTAAAAAGAATCGTCTTAGCCCAGCCTTGTCCGGCACCCAGCACATCGCCATAAGAAAATCCGCCGCATGCCACCAATCCGACGAAATCGGCCAGCCGAGAGCGGCCAGTCAGCAGATCACTCATATGCACGTCTACCGCAGCGAATTGAGCGCGATCGAAGGCTGCTGCCATTTCCACCTGACTATTGACGCCCTGCTCGCGCAGTATCGCCACCCGCGGGCGAGCACCCACATTTAGCATCGGTGCCGAAAGCGTCTCGTGCGGATTGTACGTGAGTTGCACCGACAAGCCGGGATCGACGGTATCGAGGCTGGCAAATTCACGCTCCGCGCACTCGCTGTTGTCACGCAACGCGGCAATTCGGAAAGACGTTTCGGTCCAGGCACGCTGCAAATCGACGCGAGTCCGGCAAAAGATTTGCTCGCCGGCACGATCGATCCTGACTCGATCGTCCGCATTCAGGCTTCCGATCTCGCAACAGGCCACACCGACATCCGCGAAACGCTGAACAACCGCCGCACTGACCTCCGCGCGCACCTGAATAACAGCGCCCAACTCTTCGTTAAATAGTACCGCCAGCGGATCTTCCCCGAGAGCGCTAATATCGACATCGATACCGACATGCCCAGCGAACGACATCTCCGCCAGCGTGGCCGCTAAACCGCCGTCCGAGCGATCATGGTACGCCAGTATGTCGCCGCCGCCACTCAGCGCCTGTAGCGTAGCAAAAAAGTTGCTCAACACCTGCGGGTCGTCAACATCGGGCACCCGCTCGCCGAGTTGCCGGTTAATTTGGGCGAGAATAGAACCACCCAAGCGATCGGCACCAGCGCCGAGATCGAGCAGTAACAATCTGCTTTCACCGGCATCTGTGCGCAATTGCGGCGTCAGCGTTGCCCTAACATCGACCACTGGGCTAAAGGCACTGATAATTAGCGATAGCGGCGATGTCACGACTTTGTCCTGATCACCGTCGCGCCACGCGGTGCGCATCGACATTGAATCCTTGCCGACCGGCACGCAGATACCCAACGCTGGACACAACTCCATGCCCACTGCCTCCACCGTGCGGTAGAGCTTTTCGTCTTCTCCGGGCGACCCGGCAGCACTCATCCAATTTGCCGACAACCGCACGTCAGCCAGTTTAGCAATGCGCGCGGCGGCGATATTGGTAATCGCCTCACCAATCGCCATGCGACCCGACGCCGGCGCATCCAAAAGCGCCAGCGGAGAGCGCTCACCCATCGCCATCGCCTCGCCAGCATTGCTGTCGTAGGTCACCGTGGTCACGGCACAGTCAGCCACCGGCACTTGCCAGGGGCCGACCATTTGATCGCGTGCCACCATACCGCCCACCGTGCGATCGCCGATGGTTATCAAAAACTGTTTACTGGCCACCGTGGGATGCCGCAAAACCTGCAGATAACTCGATTCCAGATCCAACTCTCGGGTATCAAAGGCATGACTGGCCTCCGGCAGACGGTTGGCGACGCGATGCATCTTGGGTGCCTTACCAAACAGCACCGACATCGGCAGATCCACCGGGCGATCGCCAAAATGTCCATCATCGAGGCGCACCTCAAGCGCCGCGGTGGCCTTACCGACTACCGCAAAAGGACAGCGCTCGCGAGCGCAGATCGCCTCGAACTGCTCAAGATTGCTATCATCGATAGCCAGTACATAGCGCTCCTGCGCCTCGTTACACCATATTTCAAGCGGCGACATACCGGGTTCGACGCTCGGCACGCGGCGCAAATCAAAGTGCCCGCCGGTGCCGCCATCCTTGACCAATTCGGGCAGCGCATTGGACAGTCCACCGGCGCCGACATCGTGAATAAAGGCAATCGGGTTGGCATCGCCCAACTGCCAGCACCGGTCGATTACTTCCTGACACCGGCGTTCAATTTCTGGGTTCTGCCGCTGTACTGAGGCGAAATCCAAATCCTCGGAACTGCTGCCAGTTGCCATCGAGGATGCGGCGCCGCCGCCAAGACCGATTAACATCGCCGGCCCACCGAGCACGACGAGACTAGCTCCGGGCTGAAAAGTTGGCTTATCGACATGTTGTTGACAAATATTACCGTAACCACCGGCTATCATAATCGGCTTATGATAGCCCCTGCGTTGGCCGTTTTGGTCCATCTCAAAGCTTCTAAAGTAACCGCAGATATTCGGCCGACCGAATTCGTTGTTAAATGCCGCCCCACCAATCGGCCCCTCGAGCATAATATCCAGCGCCGAGACAATCCGCTCCGGCTTGCCATAATCCTCCTCCCATGGCTGCGCATAATCGGGAATATGCAAGTTTGAAACGCTAAATCCGACCAACCCAACCTTGGGTTTCGAGCCTCGACCGACGGCACCTTCATCGCGAATCTCACCCCCCGAACCAGTGCCAGCGCCGGCAAAAGGCGCAATTGCCGTGGGGTGGTTATGGGTTTCAACTTTCATCAGCATATGCACCGGCTCGCGCTGATAGCGATACTCTCGGCTATCGGGATCGGGGGAGAAACGCCCGCCATCGGAACCGCGAATCACCGCGGCGTTGTCCGAGTAGGCAGACAATACGCCGGCACCATTCATCTGATGGGTGTAGCGAATCATGTCAAACAGGGATCGCTGCTGCTCGGTGCCATCGACCGTCCAGGAGGCGTTAAATATCTTGTGGCGACAGTGCTCAGAATTAGCTTGGGCAAACATCATCAACTCGGTATCCGAGGGATTTCTCTGCAAACCCAAAAAGGCCTCGACTAAATAATCAATTTCGTCGTCGGCAAGGGCCAAACCAAGGTCGATATTCGCCTGTGCGAGCGCCTCTGCGCCGCCGCCCAACACATCGATATGGGTGAGCGGTCGCGGTTTTTGATGAGCGAAAAGCGTGGCCGCATCCGCGGTATTATCGAGTACGGCCTCAACCATGCGATCGTGCAATAGTTCCTCTATCTGTCCACGTTGGGCGGCGTCAGATGCACCGGGGCCGGCAAGCCTAAAGGCCACGCCACGCTCTATGCGCTGAATTTGGTTAAGGCCGCAGTTATGGGCGATATCGGTGGCCTTGCTCGACCACGGCGAAATCGTGCCAACTCGCGGCACGACCAAAAAGCGCGCGCCACCAGAGGTCTCTAGATCACCGTCTAGATCACCGTCTAGATCACCCTCGGGCCCGCAGCTTAGTAGGGATTGCAAGACCTCCCGCGCGCCTTGATCGAGAGGTTCCCGAGTTTCAACAAAGTACATATAACGCGCATCGACTGAATCTACGCCACACTTTGCGGCGTGTAACCGCGCCAAAATTCGACTGCAACGAAACTCAGAAAAACAGGGTGCACCGGGCAGGATCATCATACTGTGGAGGCTCTCGAACATCACTAGAATCGGCACTATTCTAGCCGAAAAAGTCGTTCTCGGGCAGATTCAATTAACGAAA
>CALGJN010000354.1:0-3049 GCA_937920185.1 uncultured Cellvibrionales bacterium
GGGCCATAAAGAGAGCGGTATAAAAAGTGTAGGGCAAATAAATCAGTTTGAATCTAGTAGGGGCAGAGCGCCCGAGCCAAAACTCTAGGCCACCAACCCGTGCGGCGATCATTGCCGCGCTTGGATAGGCAAAACTCAGCAGAATCACGTGCCATGTGCCCCTAGTACTCTTGGCATTGGCGAGGCATAGCCCCCCCCCTTTTTTTGGGGGGGTTATGCCTCGCCGCTGATCTACATGTTCGGGTAGTTTGGCCCACCGGCGCCCTCAGGGGTGACCCAGTTAATATTCTGGCTGGGCTCCTTGATATCGCAAGTCTTGCAGTGCACGCAGTTTTGAGCGTTGATCTGGAATCGCTGATTGCCTTGGTTGTCGGCAATCACTTCGTAGACACCCGCCGGACAGTAGCGCTGCGCCGGTTCATCGAACTCGCTAAGGGTGAAGCTAATCGGCAACTGCGGATCGGTTAGTTTCAAATGGCACGGCTGATCTTCTTCGTGGTTGGTGCTCGATAAAAACACCGACGAGGCCTTGTCAAAACTGATGACACCGTCGGGCTTTGGGTAGTCAATTTTGGCGCATTCGGCGGCGGGTTTCATGGTTGCATGGTCCGGTTTTTTATCGCGCAGCGTGAAGGGTAATCTACCGCCAAAGATATTTTGCTCGAGCCACACTCCGGCCAAACCAATCAACAGCGGAAAGCTGTGCATCCAACCGGAGAAATTGCGCGATTTATGCAGTTCTTGGTAAAGCCACGAGGCTTTAAAGGCATCTACATAGGAGGCTAAATCAGCCGGTGCTGACTCGCCTTGGGCGATCGCAGCAGCGACGCACTCCGCTGCCACCATACCGCTTTTCATCGCAGTATGGTTGCCCTTGATCTTGACGCTGTTGAGCGTGCCGGCGTCACAACCGATCAATAACCCACCAGGAAAGTGCATTTTCGGTAGCGAATTGAGGCCGCCCTTGATGATCGCCCTAGCACCATAGCTAATCCGCGATCCGCCTTGGAGGTATTTTAAGGTGTCGGGATGCTGTTTCCAGCGCTGAAATTCTTCGTAGGGACTCATGTGCGGATTGCTGTAATTCAGATCGGCAATAAGCCCAATATAAACTTGGCTGTTCTCGGCATGATAGAGAAAGGCACCGCCACCCGAACTGCTCTCTTGGAGTGGCCAACCGAGCCCATGAACCACTAATCCTTCCTCATGTTTGTCTTTAGGTATATCCCATATTTCTTTGATTCCAATACCATAATGCTGCGGATCTGAATCTTTATCTAACTCGAATTTAGCGATCAGTTGCTTACCGAGATGACCCCGGCAACCCTCGGCAAACAGGGTATACTTGGCGTGTAACTCCATGCCTTGGGCATAGCCGGCCTTTTGCTCACCATCGAGGCCGACGCCCATATCGCCAGTCGCTATGCCCTTAACCGAGCCATCGTCGTGGAACACCACCTCAGACGCGGCAAATCCGGGGTAGATGTCGACTTCCATCGCTTCCGCTTGCTCTGCTAGCCAGCGACAGACATTGCCCATCGACACGATATAATTACCGTAGTTGTGGGTTGGCTTTGGAATGAAAAAGTTGGGCAGTTTGACCGACCATTTATTCGACAGATAAAAAAGAAAGTTGTCTTTTTTTACCGGGGTATTGAGTGGCGCACCGCGCTCTTTCCAGTCGGGAAAGAGTTCATCTATGGCTCGCGGTTCAAACACCGCACCGGAAAGGATGTGCGCGCCGACCTCGGAGCCTTTTTCGACGACGCAGACGCTGATCTCAGGGTTTAGCTGTTTAAGCCGAATGGCCGACGACAGCCCCGCGGGACCCGCGCCGACGATAACCACGTCGTACTCCATCGATTCTCTTTGCAATTGTCTTCTCCACTGTTAACTCAAACGCTATTTTACGCGCAATAGATCGGCATAGCTACAATCGCCGTACCTCCACAGGTAGTGGTAGCGCGGGGGTTTTGCCCCTGTGCTACCTTAAGAAATAGACGCCGAGCAAAGCCATCAGCAAAGCTATAGCGACTATTACCGCCATCAATTGTACGCAAAGAGTGGCTTTGCGGTTGTGTTTGCTCGGTGCGAGTAGGCGGCTGGGGATTGATTTTGGCGTCATACATTGGCATCATATCGCTCCAATTTAAGCGCTACTACTGGCTTACCCGTCAGCCTCGGCGCCGCCAGCGATCACTCAATCCAATCAACCAAAGAAGGATCACCATGAAAGTACTGGTACCAGTTAAGCGAGTTGTCGATTATAACGTCAAGGTAAGGCCCAAGTCGGATGGTAGCGACGCCGATTTAGCCAACTTAAAGATGTCCATCAATCCCTTTTGCGAGATTGCCGTTGAAGAGGCAGTGCGCCTCAAAGAGCAGGGCATCGTCAGCGAGATTGTCGCCGTGTCTATCGGTGTTCAACAAGCGCAGGAGCAGTTGCGTACGGCACTCGCACTGGGTGCAGACCGCGCCATCTTGATTGCCACCGATGTCGCCATCGAGCCATTGGCGGTCGCCAAATGCCTGAAGGCGGTGTGCGATAATGAGAAACCCGATATCGTTTTGCTCGGCAAGCAAGCCATCGACGGTGACAATAACCAGACCGGCCAGATGCTCGGCGCCCTTACAGGGTTCCCACAAGCGACCTTTGCCTCAGAGTTGACCCTGAGCGCAGATGGCGCGATCGTCAAGCGCGAAGTCGATGGCGGCCTGCAGACTTTGTCGCTGACGCTGCCGGCTATCGTGACCACTGATTTACGCCTTAACGAGCCGCGCTATGCGTCGCTGCCGAACATTATGAAGGCCAAGCGCAAGCCACTTGACAGCACCACGCCCGAAGAACTCGGCGTCGATGCTACGCCCCGCACCAGTTTGCTGAACGTTAGATTGCCCGCCGAGCGCCAGGCTGGGATCGTGGTAGAAGACGTCAGCGCGCTGGTCGATAAACTCAAGAACGAAGCGAAGGTGATTACATGAGCACATTGATTATTGCAGAACACGACAATGCCTCACTCAAGGCAGCAACGCTAAATTCGGTGGCTGC
>CALGJN010000355.1:0-4846 GCA_937920185.1 uncultured Cellvibrionales bacterium
TTTTCCCCTTTTCCCCTTTCCCCTTTTCCCTTTTCCCTTTCCCCCTTTTCCCCTTTCCCCTCGACCCTTTCCCCTCGACCCTTCGTCCTTGGCGCGCTGAGCGTCAATGACCATCACTTGACTGCGGAATCGTGTGCATAATATGGTTCTAATGAGAACATTGGTTTACTATGAGCAGCGGTTAAAAAAGGTGGTGACATGCAGTTAAAAATTTATTTATCCGGCGAAATTCACACCGACTGGCGTGATCAGATCATGCGTGGCTGCCGCGATCGAGGGCTCGACTTAGTGTTTTCATCGGCGGTTACCGACCACCCTGCAAGCGATCGCGCCGGTGACGTTCTCGGCACCGAAGAGCGCGGATTTTGGCGTGATCACAAGTCGGCAAAGGTCAACGCCATGCGAACAAAAACGCTGTTAGACAACTGCGACATCGCGGTGGTGCGCTTTGGCGAGCAATACAAGCAGTGGAATGCCGCCTTTGACGCCGGCTACTGCGCTGCCCTTGGCAAGCCCTACATCACCCTCCACAGCGAAGATTTGGTGCACCCACTAAAAGAGGTGGATGGCGCAGCGCAGGCGTGGGCGACGACGCCAGAACAGGTTGTCGAGTTGCTCGAATACATCGGCGGCGAATGGCTGTAATGCTGGCGTCGCCCAAAGATCCATTAACCGGCTTATACCACAAACCGTTGACGCTATCGCTGGACACACACCGAGAGGCCAATGCTATTGTTTACATCGACTAACCAATTAGAAGCGGGGCTTGACCTCATCAGGCAATCGCCGAAAGACCACGGCCGCGTCGAATTAATCGTCTGCCGACCGGCGGTAGGCGAGCGTGAGGAATTAAACCAGGCGGTGTTAGATGTTGACCATGGCCTCGATGGCGACAATTGGCTGGCGCGCGGCGATCGGCACACCGTGGATCGTCGTGCCCACCCAGATATGCAATTAAACCTCATGAACGCGAGGGCCATAGCCCTGATCGCGCAGACGCGAGAACGCTGGAAGTTGGCCGGCGACCAATTCTACATCGACTTCGACCTGAGTAACGACAACCTGCCTATCGGCAGTTTGCTGGCAATCGGCGAGGCAGTGATTGAGGTCACTGCAGAACCCCACCTTGGGTGCAGCAAGTTCTCCCGACGGTATGGCCGTGAGGCTACCAAATTCGTCAATTCTAAAATTGGCAAAATGCTCAATTTACGGGGTATCAACGCCAAAGTGATCTCCTCAGGAAAGGTCGATCTAGGCGCCTCGATCCGTAAGATCGACGGTTAGTTCGCCGCTCAATCACCCCCCACCACAGACGGAGAAAAAATGATCTATACCACCACAGAATCGATTCCCGGACGCGAGATAACCGAAATACTGGCGGTCGTTAGCGGTAACGTGGTGCAATCTAAACATCTCGGCAGGGACATTATGGCGCAACTAAAAAGCTTGGTTGGCGGCGAAATCGTCGGCTACACCGAAATGCTCGCCGAGGCCAGAACCACCGCACTACAACGCTTGATCGCCAATGCCGAAGAAAAAGGCGCGGATGCGGTGGTCGGCATTCGTTTTACCACCAGCGCCATTATGAACGGCTCATCCGAGATCATGGCGTTTGGTACCGCGGTTGCGTTAAACCGCGGCTAAAGCCCAGTTTAGCAAACCCGACGGGAGGTTGAAAAATACTCTGCATCGCTGCCTGTCACCGCCTAAAAAATCGCTTATCACTCGGCCAACACCGCACACCTACCGCCCCTAAGCCGAGATTTAACAGATCGCCAAAATAGTAACTATACTGTAAATAAGACCGCTCGAATGCGGTGGTTACGATAGCGATCGAGGGCCATAAAGAGGCCTGCTTATGCTCGAAATTAAGCAGCAAATGGCTAGCGCTAACAACCGCAGAGGTGTTCCACGGACGCGAAGAATCGCCGATGAACGCCATGCCCAGCGGGAACGCTGTTTAGGCAATACCCAACTACATCAACTACATCAACTACAAGGAAATAACATATCGCGCAGTAACTACATTATAAAAATTAATATTCTTGCTACGGAGGGTAAGGAATATGCCAAATCATCTCACTACACTCATAGGTCGAATCAGTAAAGCATTCAGTCTCATAACAGTCTGTCTTGTCGGTGCCGCGCACGCAGCGCCCCTCGAAGAAATCATCGTCACCGCGCAAAAACGCGCACAAAGTCTGCAAGACGTTCCCATATCCGTGACCGCGTTAACCGGCGAAAAAATCCACGCGGCAGGCATGCACAGCTTTAACGAACTCACCGATTATGTACCCAATTTAATGACCTCGGAAAATGCCGTCTCCACCAACTTTATTATGCGTGGCGTCGGGCCCGGTGCGCAGCAGTCGTTCGAGCAGTCGGTCGGCGTCTACGTCGACGGTGTCCACCTCGCCAAGGGTCGGCAAATTCGCTCCGGGTTGTTCGACCTCCAGCAAGTGGAGGTACTGCGCGGCCCGCAGGGCATTCTGTTCGGCAAGAACACCCTTGCCGGTGCCATCAACGTGCGCTCAAAAACGCCAACCATTGGCGACCCCACCGAAGTTAAAGTGAGCCTTGCCGCCGAGTCGGATCGGGGGCGCATTGCCGAGGTCGGCATATCGACCTCGCTGGGCGACACGCTGGCAGTGCGCTTGGCAATCAAAGATCGCGACAGCGAGGGCTATATCACCAACAGTTACGCTGGCGCACGCGATGCGACCATGCCATCCGCAGATGAAACTCTGTGGCGCATTAGCGCGAGTTGGCAGCCCAGCGACAACCTGCGCGTGATCGCCAAACACGCGCAGGGCGAACACCAGCGTATCGGCTCTCCCGCGGTAATCAGTACCTTTCAGCAACAACCCAACATCGCACAATCAAACATGATGATGTACTACATAATTGAAAATTATTTCACCGAGTTACCGCAATTGGTGGCGCGGGGAGTTATGGATAGCTTTCGAGATGGCGTCTCCATCGGCGGACTGGCGCTGGCCCAATCGCTCGGCCGAGACCTAGATCGGGACGATGAAAAACCCGAGGGTACCGACACTGACACCGAGGATAGTTCGTTGACTATCGACCTCGACCTGCCCGGTGGTTATACGCTGACCTCGGTCACTGGGGTCGCCGAATACGACTATGAGGACGGTATCGATGCAGATTTTTTGCCGGTGCGCTTTATTGGCCGCAGCGACATCTCCAACTATGAGCAAACCAGCCAAGAATTTCGCATCACCTCGCCCAGCGATGGCGACTTTAGCTTTATTACCGGCGCCTACTGGGAGCAACAGCAGCAAAAAATTGATCGCCTAGTGGTGATCGACGGCACGCTCGGGCAACCGCCCGCGGTAATGAAGGCGATTCTCGGCGGCCGTCAATCATTTTTATCACTGAACGCCGCCACCCTCGCTGCGCTCGGCCTACCGGCCAGCTATCTCGGAATACCTGGGGTAACCAGCTTTGACCAACTCGGTAGACGCTCTTACTGGCGGCAAGATTCAGAGGCATGGGCGGTATTTTTTCAAGGCCGTTACCAGTTGAGCGAAACCCTGGCGCTGACCGCCGGGTTGCGCTACACCGAGGAAGATAAAGACGTTTATGCCAAAACTCAACTGACCCTCGAGGCCGATCTAACTAACCCAGTGGGCAGCATAGCGACGCCGAACCCCCATCCGATCGCGGCAGCCATCCAAGCAGGGGCTTTTGACGCTTATGATCACGAATTCACCGAAACCCGCAGTACCGACCAACTGATGCCGGCGGCGACGCTAGAGTGGACGCAATCCGACGACCATCTCTACTACGCAAGTTATTCCGAGGGCTTTAAGAGCGGTGGATTTAATTCGGTCGACGACCAAAAACCCGCGTTCGATAACGACAACAATCCGCTAAGCGACCAACCCGGAAAAGGTTTTGAGTACTTCGACGAGACTGCCAAGTCGTTTGAAATTGGCGGCAAACACCAGTTGCTCGATGGCAGCATGGAAGTCAACTGGGCGCTATTTTCTAGCGAGTACAAAGACCAGCAAGTATCGACTTTTGTCGGCACCAGCTTTGTTGTCGCCAATGCTGCGTCGAGTAAGGTCGACGGTCTGGAGTTGGATGTGCGCTGGCAGGTCAGCGATAATTTGATCGCTGGGGCCAACGTCGCCTATCTGGATGCTCGCTACGGCTCCTACCCCGCCGCCGGTTGCACCGCCGAGCAAGATTCGGCGTTATTGGGCATCGCCCGCGCCGAGTTTCCTGGGGTCGCCGACCCACAATTAACCGTCGACTCACCGGTAAAATCGGCGCTCGGTTGCCACGCACAGTTCGACCCCAACAGTGGTCGACAGTCGGGCCAATCACAAGATCTCGCAGGCCGACAACTGGCCCACGCACCCGACTACTCGGGGTCGATATTTGCCGATTACAGCCTTGATATAGGCGCACTGCAGTGGTACGTCGGCGTCGACGTCAATTTTACCGATGGCTACTACATGACGGGCGACGTGGATGCGATCGACTATCAAACCGGCTTTGAAAAGGTCAACCTACGCGCTGGGGTGCGCAATGACTCGTGGAATTTAGGCCTGTTTGGGCGCAACATTAGCGACCGGCAAACCGCCTCGGGTTCTGCCGATCTGCCGCTTGGACGAGGCTCACATTTTAACTACACCGCGCGCGGTCGGGTGCTGGGCGTCACCCTCAGCTACCAGTTTTAAGCGCAGCCATCTTAACGTCTGGATGCGGGGATGCGGGGATGCGGGGATGCTGGAGACTGGGTGCTGGAGACTGGGTGCTGGATGCTGGATGCTGGATGCTGGATGCTGGATGCTGGATGCTGGATGCTGGATGCTGG
>CALGJN010000356.1:0-3557 GCA_937920185.1 uncultured Cellvibrionales bacterium
CGAGGCGATTGCCCATGAATTAATCGACAAGTTTGCGGGCCAAGGTCATGTAGAATTTATGCATCAATACGCAGTCTATCTACCCATGATTGTCATTTCTGAAGCGCTTGGTATGGCCATCGGGGATGCGGAAAAATTTAAACGTTGGTCAGATGACATTTTGCGCGGTAATCTCGATGTGCTCGATCACCAACAACGCAAAGTGGTTGCCCGTTCTTTTGTCGAGGCCAATCTTCGCTTTGAGACTATTCTCAATTTGCGACGTAAAAATCCGCAGCAAGATCTTATCTCTTCGTTGGCGTCAGCCAAGATCGGTGACACCTGTCTCGCCAATAACGAAGCATTACCAATAATCAATACCACAATGCTCGCCGGTAACGAAACCACTACCAATTTGATCGGCAACGCCATGAAAATCCTTTTGGACAACGTAGATTATGTTCACCAATTGCGCGAAGATAAAAACTTAATTACGCCCTTTTTAGATGAAGTCATGCGTTTCGAATGCCCTGTTCAGTGTCTGTATCGGATCGTTACCGAGGATACTCAGATTGGCGACTACTCACTCGCGCAGGGATCTCGCGTAATGCTAGGATGGGGCTCTGCGGGTCGCGACCCAGATTACTTCGATAAGCCAGACCAATTTATTTTAGATAGACCCAATGCCCATCGCCATATTGGTTTTGGCTGGGGCCCGCATGTTTGTGTAGGCCTAGGCTTGGCTCGGGCTGAAGCTCGCATTGCGATTTCTGCAATACTTGACCGACTTGAGAGTATGACCTTGATAGACAACTACAGGCCTCATTATGTACCCACATTTGCGACGCGAGGCTTCCAAAATCTGAAGTTCTCGTTTTCCCTGCGCTAACAAAACCAAAAAGCGAAAAAGAGACCGCCTATCGAGAACGCCAGAAACCGTCCCAATCTGGCTTTGACGCGCTTTCAGTAGTAAAAAGCCAGAGCGCAGCATGTATAGACGACGCAGTCGAAACACCGTTAATGATGTTATCGCACAAGCCATGTGTCGCCAGCTCCACGTTGGTGGCATCAGCGCGAGCGGCATGGGACATTATCACTGTATGGTCGGGATTACGGAATTTTAATACATCAACGCCCCAGCCAGTATGCATAAACGAGAGTAAGACGCATAATTTCCTAAGCGGATGGGACAGAGCTACAGCACAGGGTTAGTTAAAAACCCGCAACGCGCGCGGCCTTTCGGTTTTCGCGCTGCGTAATAGGCTAACTATACCCAGCGTCAAATAGGCCCGCGCTCTGGGGTAAGGCGCGCCAAGACGCGCCATTTAACGCAGTGACTGAGCGCCTCGGAGGGTGTCAATATGAAAAGATGGCTATGCGTGCTCGCGGTATTTTCGGTAACCAGCAGTATTGCAGACGAACCCAGCAAGACCACAAAGTTGTATGACCAATGGGTGTCGCAACCAGAACGCGAACGCACTGAATCGATTGACGCGCAGCGCGCCCAGATGGCGCGCAACCTACTGACAAAAATCATCACCGAAGGCACTATGATCAGCACCGGAGAGGGCCCTAATGGGCGCTCGCACACCTATGTGGTTCACTACAACGGACTCCTCTACAGTTGTTATTTGGAAATTCTCGGTGCCGGACGCTGTATTGTGGTCACCGCCTCCCAATAAAGCATCAACGCGGTGGATGCCCGACCCGCCACGGGCACGTGATGAGAGCGCTGCCTTTGCATAGGCAACTCCTACCGCAGTAATTTCTTTAAGCGCCTGCAGCGCAATAATGTGACCGATCAAAAAATCCACTTGCACAATCCCCCAACAAATGCCGATAAAACGCCGCCAGCAAGGGTTGATGTCCCCACAGAACCACCGCAATAACGTTAGCCATTGAAGGATCGATATAGATTATCGAGGGATTATTTATAAACGCCCCCAAGGTCGTAAGCGATCCATAAAATTAACGCAATAAACAGCAGACACCCTAGGGCATTTAGGGCAGATTGATGCTCTGATGGTCTAGGGAGATGAGTGGAAATCGACAACACGCCTTGAATCAGGATTGCATAGGCCGCCGGAAGCAGTACTAGCGATATACTGGGATAGACTGCATCAGAGTGTTCAACGGCTCCGAACATTGTAAGAACCGCCACCAACATCGCCACAATGCCCATCGGAACAACCCACTCTGCGATTAAGCAAAAAGTTGATGCGGCGAATTTTTGGCTAACTGCAATGCAAACTATCACCCGCCTTATGGGTGAGTGTCAAAGGCTATCAATGCGCGAGACCTGCAGAATTTACCAACCAAAATCGTTTTTGGGAGCGCTGTTCTTAAAGTGCGGTACTCTGACCCCAATGACTACAGCTCGTCTAGATACTGCCGTACGCAGCTTTGCACATGACGGAATCTGTCGCCCCCCAAATGCGTCCCACCAAACCAGCGGGTGACTATGATCATGTGATCGTGCAAACCCTCGCGGCACAACATCCGCACAATCACCATACCTGCGCCCGCCTCGCCATCATCGTTTTTTAGCACCTGCCCATCGGACAAAACCGCTGCACATGTATTGTGCGTTGCTCTGGCATACCGCTTATCGCGCTTGAGTGCCTTGACGCACTCCTTAGCCGCATCACGGCTGTTTATAGGCGCACCGGATACCGCATATTTTGATCCGCGATCGGTTAGGATAATGCCAAGTTGACGCATTACAACACTGACACCCGTACCCGAGTCCCTAGACCAGCCCCGAGCGGTTCATAATAGTGGCCCAGCAAATACGCTGGCCAAACCCGCAGCAATCCAGTGAACTTGAACAGTTGCGCCAAAACGGGTGACGGCGGTCGAAAATTTGAAAGCGAAGAGCGCAGCATCTGCGTGACCAAACCCGTTTGCGGTGTGTTGTTTTTCAAGTGTAGTTGAAATTATGGGCGCGCGGTTTTTTGAATCTAACGGCGTAACTGATGCGAACTAAAAAACGCCAGAAGTGCAGACTTATCCCTGATTAAAAGTGTCTGGTAAACTGTAGCAGGTTTAGTCTGACCTCAATTGTTTTCCGTTTTTTTAAAAAATTAATCGACTCTGACCCTTTTTGATGCCATTGATACCAACGGTTTGCCGACAAAGATGTCGAGTGGGAGCACTGCGGTCACTCCCACATTGGGCGCGTCCACCAACTGAGTAATGCGCAGGTCGACCGCTACGCTGGCAATCACATACGCTTGATTCCGGTTATAACCATAGTTAGTCACTATGTAATCGATCATTCCATCGAGGGCGTTGCGCGCCGCTAAGTTTATGTCGATAGACACGTTGCCAAGCCGGCCTAGCACCTTTGAGTCGAGATATTCCATGTGGGGGGGTACATCACCCGACTTTTTAACGGGTATGCCAGTGACCGCGTAAAAGCGTTTTGAGGGAATATCTAAAACCCGCGAATCGCCCTCATAATGCGGGCCGTGCGTCAGGTCTGGGCCATTGCGAAGCAGCTCTGTGGTGACCGAGATATCGGACGACATTTCAATCGCCGATCCCGACACTTCGCCATCGCCTTGCGCGTAGTGCAG
>CALGJN010000357.1:0-9465 GCA_937920185.1 uncultured Cellvibrionales bacterium
CTATGAGGTGCTCAGCGACGATGATAAAAAAGCCAATTTCGATCGCTTTGGACACACCCCGCCCAACCAGGGTGGCGGTGGCGGTGGCGGAGCTGGTTTTGGCGATATATTTGGCGACGTTTTTGGCGATATTTTCGGCGGTGCGGGCAGCTCTGGTGGGCGCAGTGGTCCGGCGCGGGGTTCCGATCTACGCTACGATTTGCAGCTCGAACTAGAGGATGCGGTAAAGGGTAAGACCGTCGAGATAGAGATTCCGACGTTGGATCCCTGTTCGACCTGCAAGGGTACAGGCGCGCGGGCCGGTTCATCGCCTCGCACCTGTAATTCTTGCCAAGGCGTGGGCCAGGTGCGCATGCAGCAGGGTTTCTTTTCAGTGCAGCAGACCTGCCCCAAGTGCCGCGGTCGCGGCCAGATGATTACCGATCCCTGCGGTGAGTGTCACGGGCAGGGTGTGGTGGAAAAACGCAAAACACTGTCGGTCAAAATTCCTGCTGGGGTTGATACCGGTGATCGAATTCGCCTGGCAGGCAAAGGTGAAGCCGGGCCTCAGGGTGGGCCCAATGGTGATTTATACGTGCAGATGAACGTCGCCGAACACAGTCTGTTTGTGCGCGATGGCGCTAACCTGCACTGCGAAGTGCCGATCAGTTTTAGTCAGGCGGCACTCGGGGGCGAGTTGGAAGTTCCGACGCTGTCGGGTAAGGTCAAACTCAAGGTGCCGCTGGAAACTCAGAGCGGCAAGCTGTTTCGACTGCGTGGCAAGGGCGTGACCCAAGTGCGCGGTGGCGGTCCTGGCGATTTATTGTGTCGAGTGGTGGTCGAGACGCCGATCAATTTATCCGCCAAGCAGGCCAAGTTGTTGAAGAGCTTTGATGCGAGCTTGTCCGGTAGCAGTAAACACTCGCCACGCAGTTCCAGTTGGTTTAGTGGTGTGAAGAGCTTTTTTGATAACCTGACCGGCTAGAGTGGTGAGGTTACTTTGAGCCATAATAGCTCGAGCGATAGGGGTATTAAAATGAGGAAGATCGCTATTACAGGCGCTGCAGGACGGATGGGTAGATCGTTGATCGAGGCCCTATCTGAGGCTTCTGATGCGCAACTGGGCGGTGCCATCGAATCCCCACAAAGCTCTTTGATCGGCGTCGATGCCGGCGAGTTGGCGGGTCTGGGGCGCAATGCAATCTGCCTAGTTAGCTCGGTCGATGAACTGACCGAGGAGGTCGATTTGCTGATCGATTTTTCTACTGCCGCGGCGTCCGCTGCCAACGTCGCCGCTTGCGCACGGCGGGGGTTGCCGGTGGTGCTTGGCACCACCGGTCTAGACGCTGCGCAATTGGCGGCGGTAACGCAGTCTGCGACGCAGATTCCGCTGTGTATGGCGTCTAATTTTTCGACTGGGGTCAATCTGTGCTTTAAATTGGCAGCGTTGGCCGCCGAAGTGCTCGGCGACGAGGTTGATGTGGAAATAGTCGAGGCCCATCACCGCCACAAAGTCGATGCGCCCTCTGGCACAGCGTTGTCGCTTGGCAGTGCCGTGGCCACTGCGCTCGGGCGCGATTTGGAGAGCGTGGCAGTCTATGGACGAGAGGGCCAAACCGGCGCGCGGCAACGCCAAACGATTGGTTTTTCAACCATTCGAGGAGGCGATATTGTTGGCGATCACACGGTTTTGTTTGCTGGAGATGGCGAGCGCGTAGAGATTACTCATCGCTCATCGAGCCGTATGGCGTTTGCTCACGGCGCGCTGCGAGCGGCTGATTGGCTGTTACAACAGCCACCGGGGCTCTACAACATGCAGGACGTTCTCGGGCTCGACTGACCGATGGCGCAGTCCCCGCGCGGTTGAATTAATCGCACAAGCTGTTGGACAAAAATCGGTAGTTTGCATAGAATGGTGTCCCAACGCTGGCGCCTGCTGCCGGTTCGGTAGCGAGGGGTAAAGACGCAAGTGAATAGGCTTATAAACGAGATGAGACGGCTAGTTTCATCTCGTTTTTTTACACTGGGCGGTATGTTTTCAGCCGTTAAAGCGGGACTTAAACCGTTCAATCCTGCGCCACGGCCAGCGCGTCCATTCAATTGCCAGGAGGTTGTGTGAATTCCCAGACCCGTACGGGGGCGATTCTCGCCCTGGCCGATGGAACGATTTTTTCGGGCATAGCGATTGGCGCAGAGGGTTGTAGCGTGGGTGAGGTGGTATTCAACACCGCGCTTACCGGTTATCAAGAGATCCTCACCGACCCCTCTTACGCGCGGCAAATTGTCACCCTGACCTATCCACATATTGGTAATGTGGGGGTCAACCCCGACGATCGAGAGTCCGATAATATTTGGGCCGCCGGCCTAGTGATTCGTGACCTACCGCTGTTGGCGTCGAACTTTCGCAGTCAACAGACTCTAGATGACTACTTGCGCGAGCATAATATCCTCGGCATTGCCGACATAGATACCCGCGCTTTAACGCGACGGTTGCGGCAGTCGGGTGCTCAGAGCGGATGTATCATGGCCGGTGATGTGGATCCCCAGCTTGCGCTTGAAAAGGCGCGAGCGTTTGCTGGCCTACAGGGGTTGGACTTGGCGAAAGAAGTTTCGATCGCCCAAGCGACAACATGGGATAGCGGTAGTTGGAGCCTTGAGGGTGGCTATCGCCAGGGCCAAGCACCACGACACAAGGTGGTGGCTTACGATTTTGGCGCCAAGCATAATATCTTACGCATGTTGGTCGACAGGTCTTGCGAGTTGCGGGTGGTGCCAGCACAAACGCCAGCCGCTGAGGTGTTGGCGATGCAGCCAGACGGTGTTTTTCTGTCGAATGGCCCCGGCGATCCCGAACCGTGCGATTATGCCATCGATGCCATCCGCGAGATTTTAACCGCCGGTATTCCGATTTTTGGGATCTGTCTTGGACATCAATTGCTGGCCCTGGCGTCGGGTGCGAAAACCATAAAAATGAAATTTGGTCATCACGGGGCCAATCATCCGGTCGAAGATATCGCCGCTCAGCGGGTAATGATAACTAGTCAGAATCATGGCTTTGCGGTTGATGAAGAGAGTTTGCCGGCCAATCTCGCGGTGACCCATAGGTCGCTGTTTGACGGCTCACTGCAGGGGATAGAGCGCACCGATAAGCCAGCGTTTGGTTTTCAGGGGCACCCCGAGGCGAGCCCAGGCCCGCACGATGCGGCGGCACTTTTCGATCGCTTTATCGCGATGATGGCGGCACGAGGGTAGTGATAATCCCGTTGCCGTTACCGGTATAAAATCCAAGCAGTCACCTTAGACAGCGTTTTGCGGAGCAAGCATGCCAAAAAGAACGGACATTAAGAGTATTTTAATCATCGGCGCTGGGCCGATCATTATTGGTCAGGCGTGCGAGTTTGACTACTCTGGTGCCCAGGCCTGTAAGGCGCTTCGCGAAGAGGGCTTCAGAGTGGTGCTGGTGAACTCTAATCCAGCGACCATTATGACCGACCCGGCGATGGCCGATGCGACCTATATCGAGCCGGTAGAGTGGCGTACGGTCGCCAATATTATCGCTCAGGAAAGGCCCGATGCGCTTTTGCCGACCATGGGCGGGCAGACGGCGTTGAACTGCGCCCTCGATCTTGCCAAACATGGCGTACTGGAAAAATACGGCGTCGAGATGATCGGCGCCAATGCCGACGCGATCGATAAAGCCGAAGACCGCGAACGGTTTGATAAAGCGATGCGAGCCATCGGTTTAAAAACGCCCAATTCGGGCATTGCCCACAGCCTTGAAGAGGCCGAACAAATCGCTGATCGATTCGGTTTTCCGTGCATCATTCGACCGTCTTTCACGATGGGCGGTTCGGGGGGAGGCATCGCTTACAACCGCGAAGAATTTGAGCAAATTTGTCGGCGTGGATTGGATTTGTCACCGACCAATGAACTGTTGATCGACGAATCCCTGATCGGCTGGAAAGAATTTGAAATGGAGGTGGTGCGCGACCGTCGCGACAACTGCATCATCGTCTGTTCGATTGAAAATTTTGATCCCATGGGAATTCACACCGGTGACTCGATCACCGTGGCCCCAGCGCAAACCTTGACCGATAAAGAGTATCAGTTGATGCGCAACGCCTCGATAAAGGTACTGCGCGAAATTGGCGTAGAAACCGGCGGCTCTAATGTTCAGTTCGCGGTGAACCCTGCGGATGGTGAGCTGGTGGTGATTGAAATGAATCCGCGGGTATCGCGGTCATCGGCATTGGCTTCCAAGGCGACCGGGTTTCCAATTGCTAAAATAGCTGCGAAACTTGCAATTGGTTACACCCTCGATGAACTGCAAAACGAAATTACTGGTGGTGCGACCCCCGCCTCGTTTGAGCCGAGTATCGATTACGTGGTTACCAAGGTGCCGAGATTTGCCTTTGAGAAATTTGATCAGGCGAGTCCAGTGCTAACCACACAGATGAAATCTGTCGGCGAGGTTATGGCGATCGGCCGAACGTTTCAGGAGTCTATGCAAAAAGCACTGCGCGGTCTCGAGGTGGATGTGGCTGGGTTCGATCCAATTTTGATCGACGACGACAGCGCCAGTAGCCTGTTGCGCAATCAACTTGCCGAGGCGACGCCGGAGCGTATTTGGTATCTAGGCGACGCGTTTCGTCGCGGCATGAGCTGCCAGCAAGTGCATGAAATCACCCGTATCGATGCTTGGTTTTTGGTGCAGATTGAAGACTTAATCGCCGAAGAACAGCGCTTAGATGATCTTCAAAACCTCGATCGCGAGACGCTTTTTCGGCTCAAGCGCAAAGGTTTTGCCGACCGCAGACTCGCCGATATCATGGGATGTGCCGAAGCTGATGTTCGCCAGCGACGTTATGACTTCGATCTTCATCCGGTCTACAAACGAGTGGATACCTGCGCCGCAGAATTTGCCACCGATACCGCTTATATGTACTCGACCTACGAGCAAGAGTGCGAGGCGCGACCCAGCGACAAGAAAAAGATCATGGTTTTGGGTGGTGGTCCGAATCGCATTGGTCAGGGTATCGAGTTTGATTATTGCTGCGTGCATGCGGCCTTGGCACTGCGCGACGATGATTATCAGACGATCATGGTCAACTGTAACCCCGAGACCGTATCGACCGATTACGACACCTCAGATCGACTGTATTTTGAGCCAGTGACCCTAGAGGATGTGCTGGAGATTGTTCGTATTGAAAATCCGGATGGCGTCATCGTTCAGTTTGGTGGTCAGACTCCGCTCAAATTGGCGCGTGCACTCGAAGCTCAGGGAGTGTCCATTATCGGCACCACACCGGATGCAATTGATTGTGCTGAAGATCGTGAACGCTTTGCGCAGATGATCGAAAAGCTGGGTTTGTTGCAACCGCGCAACGCCACCGCTAGGAGCGTTGATGAGGCGGTCGGGCTGGCCGAAAACATTGGCTACCCGCTGGTGGTCAGACCGTCCTACGTGCTCGGCGGGCGGGCCATGGAAATTGTCTACAAAGAAGATGAACTGCGCCATTATATGCGCAGCGCGGTGACGGTTTCCGAAGATTCTCCGGTGTTGCTGGATTTTTTCCTGCCCAACGCGATCGAGGTCGATGTCGATGCGGTGAGCGATGGCGAGGATGTGGTGATCGGCGCGATTATGGAGCACATTGAGCAGGCCGGAATTCACTCTGGCGATTCGGCCTGTTCTCTGCCGCCCTACAGCCTGAGTTGCGAAGTTCAGGATGAAATGCGCGATATTTGCAAAAAAATGGCCCGTGAGCTCGGCGTCGTTGGCTTGATGAACGTGCAATTGGCGCTTCAGGATGGCGCTATTTACGTGATCGAAGTCAATCCGCGCGCGGCGCGCACGGTGCCTTTTGTGTCTAAGTGCATCGGTGTGTCATTGGCCAAGATTGCCGCTCGTTGCATGGTGGGGCAGTCGTTGCAGTCGCAGGGTTTTACCGCTGAAATTGTGCCGCCCTATTTCAGCGTTAAGGAAGCTGTGTTTCCATTCAATAAATTCCCTGGTATCGATCCAATTCTCGGCCCAGAGATGAAATCTACCGGCGAAGTGATGGGCCTCGGCGCGACATTTGCCGAGGCGTATGGCAAGGCCGAATTGGGTTCTGGTGATGAAATACCCCAGTCGGGCACTGCATTTATTAGCGTCAGGCAGCGTGATAAAGACCAGTTGCCAGAGATTGCTGGTGCTCTTCAAGGGCTCGGCTTTCAACTGGTTGCTACCGCTGGAACCGCTGCTGTGATCGAGGCAGCGGGTATTCCTGTGACGCAGGTCAACAAAGTGCAAGAGGGACGTCCGCACATCGTCGATATGATCAAGAGCGACCGTATTGATCTGATCATCAATACCACCGAGGGGCGTCAAGCGATTGCGGATTCCTCTACGATTCGCTCCAACGCAGAACAGCACAGAGTCTATTACACGACCACTATGGCTGGCGGCAGAGCCGTCTGTGAAGCGCTTAAATTCGCTGGCGACGTCACTGTACGCAGCTTACAAAAATTGCACGGGGAGATAGATGTATGCAAAAAAATCCTATGACCGTCGAGGGTGAACGGGCGCTACGAGACGAGCTGGAAGTACTTAAAAAGGTCAAGCGACCGGCGATTATTCAGTCCATAGCCACCGCCCGTGAGCACGGCGATCTCAAGGAAAATGCCGAGTACCATGCGGCGCGCGAGCAACAGAGTTTTGCCGAGGGCCGGATTCAAGATATCGAGGGCAAGCTGTCCCACGCCCAGGTCATCGATATCGCCAAGATCGCGCCCGGTGAGCGTGTGGTTTTTGGGGTCACCGTGACGATTATTAACGTCGATACTGACGAGGCCTTTAGCTACCAGATTGTTGGCGACGACGAGGCCGATGTAAAGTTGGGCAAGATCTCCTATCAATCGCCGATTGCCAGGGCCCTCATCGGCAAAGAAATTGGTGATTCAGTGGTCGTACAAACCCCCGGTGGCGAGATTGAATACGAGATTGACGCGGTTCGCTACGGCGACGCTTAGGCCTTGTTGAGTAGCAGCAACATTAGCGCCTTTTGCGCGTGCAGGCGATTTTCTGCCTCGTCCCAAACCACCGATATCTGGCTGTCCTCGAGTAATTCGGCGGAGACCTCTTCGCCTCTATGCGCCGGTAGGCAGTGCATAAAAAGCGCATTGTTGGCGGCATGCGACATCAGCGTATGATTGACCTGAAAGCCGTTGAATTTTTCTAGACGCAGCTGTTGTTCGGCCTCCTGCCCCATCGATGCAAAGACATCGGTAGTGACGAGATCGACGCCATCGACTGCAGACGCCGGTTGGCGATGCAGGGTAACCCTCGCGCCGGCGCGCTCGAGCAACTCTGGACTTGGCTCATAGCCCTCTGGGCAGGCGATATTGAGATTAAAATCGAGAAGTATGGCGGCGTTGATCCACGACTGGCACATATTGTTGCCATCGCCAATCCAGGCGACGGTTTTGCCGGTGATTGACCCGCGGTGTTCGCTAAAGGTTTGCAGATCTGCCAGCAATTGGCAGGGATGATAGTCGTCGCTTAAGGCATTGATGACCGGCACCGACGAATGTTTCGCGAAGAGCTCAATATCGTCCTGGCGAAAGGTCCGAATCATGACAATATCGACCATGCTAGAGATCACTCTGGCCGAGTCTTGTATCGGTTCACCACGGCCTAATTGGGTATCGTTGGGCGATAGGAACAGCGCCGAGCCGCCCAGTTGGGCCATGCCCGCTTCAAAGGAAACGCGAGTTCGGGTGGAGGACTTTTCAAAAATCATCGCCAGCACCGCACCGGTCAGAGAGGTATTTTGATGTCCTTGACGGTGCGCGCGCTTAAGCTCGCTGGCAGATTGCAGTAGTGCGTTGAGTTCGCCGCGCGTGAGATCTGCAAGGCTAAGAAAATGTCGCGGTTGCATGATAACTATTAATCCTCTTTAAAATCGACAATCAGCGGAACCAGCGTGTCTACCAATAGATCGGCTTCGCTGTCGCTGATGGTCAATGCCGGCAACAATCTGATCACGCAGTCGGCGGTTACATTAATCACTAGGCCATTGCGCATGGCAACGGAGAACAGCGATTTGCAGGGTCTATCCAGTTGTATGCCGATCATGCAGCCGCGGCCGCGAATGTCGACGACGCTGTCTACGGATGCCAGACCACGCCGCAAGCCGAGCATAATTCGCTCGCCGACAGACGCCGCTCGAGCGGTTAGTTGGTGTTGTTCTATGCAGTCAAATACTGCCAGCGCGGCGGCGCAGGACAGCGGGTTGCCGCCAAAGGTCGAGCCGTGGTTACCCGGTTGCATAAGGTTAGCGGCTGCCCCTTGGGCTAGGCATGCGCCAATGGGAACGCCATTACCCAACCCTTTAGAGGTGGTGACTACATCGGGGATTACGCGGCTGTGTTGATAGCAAAAGTAGCGGCCGGTGCGACCGTTGCCGGTCTGCACTTCGTCCGCCATAAGCAGCCACTGCCTGCGTTCGCAGACAGCTTTTAAATTCTCTAGATAGTCATCGGCGGGCAGGTTGATTCCGCCTTCGCCCTGAATGGGCTCGACCAAAACGGCGCAGATGTTGGCGTTGTTCTCGGCGATCCGCTCGATCGCTGGAATATCGTTGTATGGTGCGCGCACAAACCCACCGACCAAGGGTTCAAAGCCGGCCTGGACTTTACGTCCACCCGAGGCGCTTAGCGTGGCCAGAGTACGGCCGTGAAAAGCGTTATCCATGACCAATACAGTGGGTGTTTTAATACCCCGTTGATGGCCGTAGAGTCGGGCTATTTTTATCGCGGCTTCATTGGCTTCGGCGCCCGAATTACCAAAAAAAACCTTGCTCATACCCGAGGCTGCGCACAGTTTTTCGGCTAATTCGAGCTGTTTGGGAATACCAAAAAAATTCGAACAATGGGTCAGCGTGGCAGCCTGCTCCGAGACCGCAGTGACCACCGCTGGGTGCGCGTGGCCGAGGCCACAGACCGCGATGCCAGACAGGCCGTCGAGGTATTTTTTGCCGCTGTCGTCCCACAGCCAGCAGCCATCGCCACGCACCAATGTGGCGGCGCGCACGCCGTAGGTATTCATCAGAGCATCAGTTGTCATATCGCCTTCCCGAGCGCGTTTTTGAATCACCGCCGTGACACTAAAACATAACAATAAAAAAAGGCAGCCTGGCTGCCTCTATAGTGGTAAATAATAGCGCGGTTTGCTATCCGAGGCAATTTCCCATGGTCACTTTTCTTGCGCCAGCGCCCATTACTTTGGCTCAACCCCCAGTATTGAGAGGCCAAGCACGCCGCGGTTAATCGATAGCAGTGTCGCGATGATCACCTTTCGAAAGTCCAGTGGGTATCTCAATTAATCTTTCCGATTGAGGCCTGCGGGCTGTCCGATTGGACTTTAAAAGGGTACCATTGCCGCCTATTTAACCTTGATCTAAAGGCGAAGAACGACATGGACATAATGGACAGTATCCGCGA
>CALGJN010000358.1:0-2516 GCA_937920185.1 uncultured Cellvibrionales bacterium
TTGCTCCATGACCTTATGAGTTACGCGCGGATCAAACCGGCGATGTTGCAGATCGAAGCCCATCCCTATTTAACCCAGGAGGCGCTGCTGCGTACCGCCCAGGATTACGATATTGCGGTGACCGCTTTTTCGCCCTTGGGTGCCTCTTCCTACGTCGAATTAGATGCAGCGACGCCGGCCGACTCGGTGCTTGGCGAGCCGGTGGTAATGGCTGCCTCAGAGCGCGCCGGTGTGAGCCCTGCGCAGGTAGTTTTACGTTGGGGTGTTCAGCGTGGCACCGCGGTGATTCCTAAAACCAGCCAGCCGCAGCGTCTGACTGAAAATCTCGATGTCTGCGGTTTTACCCTGACGGACGCCGAGATGGCCGCCATTTCGGCGCTCAATCGCAACCGCCGGTTCAATGATCCGGGCGTGTTTTGCGAGCAGGCCTTTAATACTTTTCACTCTATTTATGGATAGTCTAATATGACTCAATTTACCGTCGAGCGGATCGCTGACAGCAACCAACAGAGCATCGATGATGAGGTCTTCCCATTGCTGTTGCAGGCGCAGGCGCCCAAGGACGCCGCTATGGACGCGGTGTTGGACTGGGTAAGAACACATCGCCAGGACCTGCAGACCCAGTTGTCGCAGCATGGGGCGATTGTCTTACGCGGTTTTGGAATTGCCGACAGCGACCAATTTGATCGCTTGATCAGGGCCTTTGACTGGCCCAATTTCACCTACTCGGAATCATTGTCTAATGCGGTGCGTCGCAATCGCACCGAGCGGGTATTTACCGCCAACGAAGCACCATCATCGGTGTCGATCTACCTCCATCATGAGATGGCGCAGACGCCGGTGTACCCGTCGCGGCTGCTGTTTTTTTGTCAGCAGGCGGCGGTGTCGGGAGGCACCACGCCGATCTGCCGATCTGATCTGCTGCTGTCGCGACTGCGCCACAGCTGCCCCGATTTTGTCGACGCCTGCGAGGCGCTGGGTGTGCGCTACTCGCAAACCATGCCGGCAGAGGAAGATTTGAGTTCCGGACAGGGGCGCAGTTGGCGCAGCACGCTGAGCGTCACCGACCGCCAACAGGCGGAACAGCGCCTGCAAAAGCTCGGCTATCGGTGGGAGTGGCAGCGCGATGATGGATTGCGCGTGACAACCCCGGTATTGCCCGCTGTGCGTACTTTACCGAGTGGCGCTAAGGTGTTTTTTAATCAGTTGATCGCCGCCTATCGAGGCTGGCAGGATGCGCGCAACCAAGCCGACAAATCGATTTGCCTAGGCGATGGGTCTGCCATCGATGTCAATGCGATGGCCACGGCGATTGCGCTGGCGGATGAATTGACCTTTGATATTGATTGGCAGTCCGGCGATGTTGCGCTGTTGGATAATTTTTTGGTGATGCATGGTCGGCGTACCTTTACCGGCGAACGCCGAGTGCTGGCGTCGCTGGTCGCCTGAGTTGACAGCCGCATTGCAGATGGCGATAGATGGGGTCGCGTCAGCGCCATTGAGTGGGTGTTGTTGGAGGCTTTATGAGTGTCATTAACTATGCTGCCGAGCGCCAATTGTTGGTTGTGGCGCGCGGGCATCCCTACGCCAAAGACGCTTTTAGCACGGTCTTTGACAGTCTTGAGGACTACTGTTGGTCGCTGGTCGAGCAACCGGCTGCAGCGCGCTTTTTTCACCCCGATAGCTGCAACGATTACGCCGCGATGCTTTGCTATGACATGCCAGGTGTCGACTTTACTGCGCCGGATGATCCACCGGCATTGCGATCACCTAGTGAGGCTTTTAAAGGCAATTTTCTGGCGATGCTCGACTGTGGCATGGGCATGGTTTTTATGCATCACAGTCTAGCTGCTTGGCCGGCCTGGGATGAGTACGCGGAGATTGTCGGCGGCCGTTTTCACTATCGCCCAGCGACGCTCCGCGGGCAGGGGTGGCCAGACTCTGGTTATCGGCACGACATCACCCACAACGTCCGCCTTTTGCAGCCGCACCCAGTGACTGCTGGGTTGCCAAACAGTTTTGAAATGACCGATGAACTTTACCTATGCCCAGTTTTTAGCGACAGCGTAACGCCTTTACTGGCCAGCGATTATGCGTTTAATGAGGACAACTTTTACTCGGCTAAACGCGCCGTTGAGGGCCAGATGTACACGCGTCAAAACTGGTCGCATCCGCCAGGCAGTGGTTTAGTGGGTTGGGTTAAACACTATAGAAATAGCCCGATCGTCTACCTGCAGGGCGGCGATAACGAATTGGCGATGGATCACCCACAGTTTCGGATGCTGGTGCACAATGCAATCCGCTGGGTGAGCTCGCCCGCGGCGCATCGATGGGCCAGGGCGGCTCATTTAACGACTCAGTCTTAGAGGACCTGCTATGCGCTATTGGTGTCCGCAACTGGATGCAGGCGCGGGTGCGGGTGTGCGTGTCGAGTGTCGAGTGTCGAGAGTCGAGAGTCGAGTGTCGAGTATTAAACGTCGAGTGTACCGCTGCGTCTTAGCTGCAAACAATAGCTG
>CALGJN010000359.1:0-4242 GCA_937920185.1 uncultured Cellvibrionales bacterium
AACTAAATTTAAGGGGTTGGATTATGAAAAAAGTAACCACAGTATTAAGTTGCGCGATGTTGGCTGTTGCGTTCTCTTCCGCTGCCATGGCCGACGGCCATATGGCGGGCGAAATGAGTATGGATAATATGCCTCCAGGTGGTATCGATCACGGAGACATGGATCACGGCAATATGGGACCTGACGGCATGGGCGACCCCAGCATGGACCACCCCGATAACATGGGCGATGGTATGAATGCCAATGGACATATGCCTGCTCCTGAATTGCCTGGTGGAATGCCTGGTGGAATGCCTGGTGGAATGCCCGGTGGAATGCCTGGTGGAATGCCTGGTGGAATGCCTGGTTCAGTTGGAATGTCAGAACCAGAAGATGAGGGGCCGAAGATAGAGGAGGTAGACTAAATAGCAATGAAAGGTTTATCGCAAACCAATACAGATCCAGTGATGTGTGGACACATTGAACCACCGATGTAGCCCACCAGTGTCTTAAAAGGGGCTGCTACGGCAGCCCTTTTTTGTGCCCTAACGCCCTTTGAATCAATACTAACCCTGCAAAAATTCGGTCACCCTAAAGATTAGCCATACACACTGAGGGGGTTTTCATCTATCCTTGCGCTGCTTCGCGGTAGGGCTGACGAGTTAACCCTCAAAGGTGGTATTTTAATATCGATTGTTACCGCGCCACGCTAGCCCCTCACCACACCCTTAAAAAGGACACGACAGTGAATCCCGAAAACAAAACCATAGTTATCACTGGCGCAGCCCGAGGCCTTGGCCTGTGCATGGCGGAGACCTTTGCTCGTTGCGGCGCAAATATCGCGCTGATCGACCTCGCCGAAAGCGATCTAGTAGCAGCTGCAGAGATTTGCCAAGCCCATGGCGTCGACGCGCGATGCTACGCCGCAGACGTCTCCAACGAAAGTCGTGTGGAAACCGTGTTCACCCAGATCCAAACAGACTTTGGCTCGGTCGATGTGTTGATTAACAACGCGGGCATCATCCGCGATGGCCTGTTAGTAAAAGGTAAAAATGGTATCGTTGAAAAAAAGATGAGTCTCCAACAATGGCAGTCAGTGATCGACGTCAATCTCACTGGCGTTTTTCTTTGCGGTCGCGAGGCGGCGGTTAAGATGATCGAAAACCAGAGCGCCGGTGTAATTATCAATATCTCGAGTATCTCCAAAGCTGGCAATATGGGTCAGTCGAATTACACCTCGGCAAAATCTGCAGTGACCGCTATGGCTGTTACTTGGGCGAAAGAACTCGCGGGCCACGGAATACGCGCTGCTGCCATCGCACCCGGTTTTATGGCCACCGATATCCTCAACGACATGCAGCCCCAAGCGCTGGAAAAAATATCCCAATCAATCCCTCTACGCCGCTTGGGTGAGCCCCAAGAAATTGCCAATACTGCCCTATTTATCGTCGAAAACGACTACCTGAGTGGTCGCACCATAGAAATTGACGGTGGCCTGCGCCTCTAGGGCCGCCGGCAACACAGCCCTGCTGTCGCGCGCTCAAACCGCCCTAGCAGAGTACTTTTTATCGCCGCAACGTGCTTTTTGTCGGCCGCTCGGGTTACCATGATGGCGGATAATATGCGCGTTTTATGGCGTGTTTAAAACCGCCGACAACGGCCACTAATGACACTTTAAAGGCATTTGAAAAACACCATGGCGTACGCAGTCAAAGAGATCTTTTACTCACTCCAAGGCGAAGGTGCACACGCCGGCAGGCCGGCGATATTTTGTCGTTTTTCCGGCTGCAACCTCTGGAGCGGTAAAGAACAGCACCGCGCCGATGCGATTTGCCAGTTCTGCGATACCGACTTTGTTGGCACCGACGGCGATGGCGGTGGCAGCTTCGCCGATGCTAGCCAACTGGCAGTCCGAATAAAATCGTTTTGGCCGCAAAATATCGCCGACAACACCCATCCCTACGTCGTCTGTACGGGCGGTGAACCCCTATTGCAACTGGATCCGCCATTGATCGATGCTCTCCACGCACAAGGCATCGAAATCGCGATTGAAACCAACGGCACACTGCCGGTACCCGACGGTATCGACTGGATTTGCGTGAGCCCAAAGGCCGGGGCTAAATTAGTGGTTGAAGCCGGCGATGAACTCAAGCTGGTATATCCACAGGACGGACATCAACCGGCGGATTTTACCGCCTGTCAGTTTGACCACTTATTTTTACAGCCACTGTACGACGAAAATCAACCACAGCATGTCGCCAATACCGTCGACTACTGCCTAAAGCATCCGCGTTGGAACCTGAGTTTACAGACCCACAAATTACTCGGCCTACCCTAGCGACGACCCAAGGCTGCTCAATGTCGTGTTTTCCATGCTGGCGTGTCGGTCATTAGCGAGCTGACCTGCCCCAACGGGTATTTTACAGGCTAAACGGGCTTGTGCTTTAATCAATAACCTCGATGGATGGCATCGGCGATTGGCATAGCTATTGATTAACCGAGTTGTTTATTTACCAAGCTGTGTATTTACCAAGCTGTTTGTTTACCAAGCTGTTTGTTTACCAAGCTGTTTGTTTACCAAGCTATTTGTTTACCAAGCTATTTATTTACCAAGCTATAACGACGAAAAAATAAACCAAAAGCGGAGCAGCGCGATGCAGGGTGAATCGAAACTTGAATTGGTGACAACGGCAGGCGATCAGTCTGAGCCATCATCGTCATCGCCGGGCGGCGGTCACTATTCGTCAGCCGCCTCGGGCACCGAGGCGCACCCGTCGACCCGGGAGCTAGATCTAAGCCGTCGAAAACTCTCAGAGTTGAACCTATCGCGCTACCCTAACTTAGAGGTGCTGGACTGCTCAAGCAACCAACTTAGCAGCCTCGACCTGGCGCATACGCCGGCGTTGAAAAGGCTCTTCTGCTACAACAATCAGCTCGCTGAGCTCGATTTGTCGGCAGTGCCGGATCTCGAATTACTGCATTGCGGCGGCAATCAACTGAGCGAACTCGACCTGTCTCAGGTACCCAAGCTCACTCGACTATTTTGTTACAAAAATCGCCTGACCGATCTCGTTTTGGCGAGTACGCCAAAACTGAGTAAGCTGTTTTGTGACTGGAACCACCTCAGCGCGCTGCAACTAAGCGGCAACCCAGAACTGACTTCGCTGTGCTGTTACGCCAACCAATTGACCCAGCTCGACCTATCCGGATTACCGCGACTGCAGAAGCTCAGTTGTCGCAACAATCAGCTGCACGAACTCGACCTCTCCCACACCCCGCAACTAAAAATGCTCTACTGCAAGAACAATTTTCTAACCCATCTTGACATCACTCAAACGCCGCTGCTCGAAGATAAAGATTTTAGTTAAGCGCGACGCACGCTGTCAGCTTCCCCGCTCACCAAGGCGCTCTACGCGAAATTATCGCTGACAACCACGCCTCGAAACTATCGCTGACAACTATGGCTCGAAACTATCGCTGACAACCATAGCTCGTAACTATCGCTCGTAACTATCGCTCACAACCATGGCTCGTAACTATGACGCAAAACCATGGCGCAAGTTGGCAGCCCACGGCGTTTGCGCGCACACTCAACGGCGATCCAACAGCGCCTCCATCATGTCCATAATAGCGTTCATGCGCCCAATCAACGCGCGATATGGCGCAGCTGTCGCCATATCCACACTGGCCTTTTCATCGACACATGGTGGTAGTTTGAGCCATCCGCTTTAAGTAATTGAATAAAGTCTCGCTGCGCCAACGGATCGTCACAGACGATCTTGTCCGCCAAACCCATCGCTGCAGTGATTGACGTTGCATATTGGACGATATAAAAATCAGAGTAAAAGGGGGGATAATGCCGGCTCTTTAGCCCGACCGGCTGATCCGCAGGGGGTTGCTATCCGACAGCGGCACCGTCGGTCACGGCAAGTGAGCGTTCGCAAGTACCGACTAAACCGTGTTCGGCGTACCGATCAATTTGCCGGTTTTTGCTAAAAGATTCTCGGATTCTTTCGTCAGCCTATGCGGGCCTTTGCGAAGCGCTTGTTCGAGATTGAAGGCATGCACCGCCATGCCTCGGTTCGGCGGCCTAGCATTAACTGTAAATACTCCCGTCAAGCGCGGACAAAAACACCTCTTAGGGCATTAATAACGGTGATTTACATTGAACTATTAGAGCCGATACGTCACGCTTTAAGGCCTAGGCAAGGTCATCTAACAGCTCGAGGCGAGATCGACGGCTGGCAAAAGCACAAAGCAAAA
>CALGJN010000360.1:0-4005 GCA_937920185.1 uncultured Cellvibrionales bacterium
TATCGCGATGACTAATTTAGGGCGACTGTCATTGGCCATTTAAAAACCTCAGTTTAGTGTTGCTCGGATATAATTTCAGATGCGGCGGATTTAGCAGCATCGGCGTGATACTCGCGGGTGAGCTTGAAAACAACCGGCGCGAGTAATACCACGGCAATTAAGTTCGGGAACGCCATCAGGCCATTTAGGGCGTCGGATATTTTCCATACCAACCCCAAGCTCAGTTGGGTACCGGCAAAAACCCCCAGAATCCATAAGACTCGAAACGGCATAACCACCTTTGGCCCGCAGAGGAATTCAGCGCAGCGTTCGCCGTAATAGCTCCACCCGAGCATGGTAGTAAAGGCAAACAACACGATGCAAAGCGTCAAAATATCGCCGCCAAACGGCAAGTTGGCATCGAAGGCACTCAGCGTCATCGCTGCGCCGGCTTGGTCGCCATCCCATACGCCGCTCACGATCAGCACCAAACCGGTCATACTACAGACCACCAGGGTATCGATAAAGGTCCCCAGCATAGCAATGGTACCTTGGCGAACGGGGCTGTTGGTTTCGGCAGCGGCGTGCGCAATCGGTGCCGAACCGAGGCCCGCCTCGTTGGAAAATATACCCCGAGCAACCCCCATACGCAACGCCAGTGCAATGGTCGCCCCACTAAAGCCGCCGGCAGCAGCGGCGCCATTAAAGGCGCTATCGACGATCAATACAAAGGCTGCCGGAATCGCCGCGTAGTTGAGACATAAAATCGCCGCGCTCGAGAGCAGATAAATCATCGCCATCAACGGCACTAATTTACCGGCAACGTCGGCGATTCGCTTGATCCCGCCGAGCAATACCACGGCCACCAGCAACGCCATGACAAGACCACTTGACAGCGTTGGCACACCATAGCTCTGCAACAACACCTGCGACACTGCGTTTGACTGCACGGTGTTGGCGAGGCCAAAACCGGCAAGCGCACCAAACAGCGCAAACAGTGCTCCCAGCCAGCGCCAGCGCGGGCCAAGACCATTTTTAATGTAGTACATCGGCCCGCCGACCTTCTTGCCGGCGCTGTCGGTCTCACGATAGTTTACCGCCAGCACCGCCTCGGCGTATTTTGTCGCTATGCCGACCAGCGCTGCGCACCACATCCAAAAAAGTGCGCCCGGCCCACCAATCCCTATGGCGGTTGCCACGCCGGCAATGTTACCGGTGCCGATGGTCGATGACAGCGCCGTCATCAAGGCATTAAACGGGCTGATGTCGCCGTCGCCACTGCCCTTTCGCCCGCGAAATAACAACCCAAACGCATGCGGTATCTGGGTCAGCGTCAGTCCCTTTAGACCGATGGTTAGATACAGACCGGTACCGAGAATAAGGCACAGCATCACCGGCCCCCAGATAAAACCATTGGCAGCATCAACCACTGCCTCGAGCGAGTCGGTAAAAGCTTGCATCGTATTAAAACCCCAGTTATCAATGACTAAATTGTGTTGCAGCAACGCTTATCTGTAACCACGATTAGCAATCACAGCAACACCAACCGGCTGTCGTCACAACACCAATTGATCGCGCTGCGCGAACAGGCCAAACAAGCCACCGGTGTGAATAAAGACGATGTCCGAAACACCATCAAAGCGACCGCGCTGTAGTTCTTGTAACATGCCATAAAAGGCTTTCGCCGAATACACCGGATCGAGAATAATGCCCTCTAATTTGGCCAATTTGCCAATCAGTTCGAATACTTCGGCGTCGCAGCGCCCATAACGGGGGCCACTGTAGCGATCAATGGTGCAGATGGATGACGATTCGATGGTCATTTTTGCGCCGCTCAGTTGTTGCCACTCGGTAAAGTCGGCAGCGATTTTTTCGGCAAAGTAGGCGGCATCATCGCACACCGCAAAGCCGATTACCGGCGCGTCTATAGCGTGTAATTGGCAGCCCACTATCAATCCAGCCTGAGTGCCGCCGGATCCGGTCGCATGGAGGATGGCGCCCGGCTTAATCGCGTGCTGCGCAAAGTCGCGCGCCAACTCAGCGGCGGCCTCTATATAACCCCAGAGACCCAAGCCATTACTGCCGCCAATCGGAATATAGTAGGGCTTGCGCTGCGCTTGGGTCTGTTGCTCGAGCCAGCGGTCGACATGTTGGTGTAAGTGGCGAAACTCTGCCGCGCTGTAGTGGCTGATATCGGCGCCGGTTAACTCACCGAGAAAAAGATTGCCAGTGGATACCGCGGGCTCATCGGCTCGCAGTAAAAGCTTTACCTGCAACCCCATCTGCGCGCCCAAAATCGCCGTCGCTCGGCAGTGATTAGATTGCACTCCGCCGCAGGTAATCACGCTATCGCAACCCTGCCGAATGGCCTCGGCGAGTAAAAATTCTAACTTGCGCACCTTGTTACCGGACGTTGCGCAACCGGTCATATCGTCGCGCTTGATCCAGATTCTCGGCCCGTTGTAAAGTTCAGACAACCTGTCCAGCGGTTGCAGTGGGGTATTCAACTGACCGAGTTTAAGCCGGTGGGGTGGCGTGATCATCACGGTGTCTTTGCGGCCTTAGATCGCCTTGATGGTGCCCTTGGGTAAGATCGCGTGCACGGCGGTTTTTTGAAACTTTAACTCCAGACTTTTGGCGACATCCAAAATCAAATAATCGCCTTCTAAACTGACGACTTTGCCGAGCATACCGCTGGTGAGTATTACTTCATCGCCCTTGGCCAGTGCGGTTACCAGATCGTTGTGCTCTTTTTGGCGTTTGCGCTGTGGTCGAATAATCATCACGTACATGAGTACGAATAAACCCACGAAGAGCACCAGTTGGAACATCATGTTGGGTTCTGAAGATGAGCCTGCGGCCTGGGCCTGAGCGCTTTCTATAAATAGCATGAATCTGTCCTTTTAAGTGGGTGGCGCAGCGCCCCCCGATAGATGGTTAAACCAACGTATGAATCATCCTTACGCCAGCCTAGAGGTTTTCTTGGATCCAGCGCAAACTGTCGTCATGGTGCGTCTTAGTTTTTACTTTGTCCATGATCTGTACGATATCACCGTGCTTGTCGATGATAAACGTATAGCGGAACACGCCCATGTACTCGCGGCCCATAAATTTTTTCAAGCCCCAAGCACCATAGGCTTCAGTGACCGCATGATCTTCGTCCGATAACAGGGTAAAGTTTAGCGCCTCTTTATCTTGAAACTTGGCGAGCCGAGCCGGCGCATCTGGGCTGACCGCGAGAACCACTGTATCGAGCGCCGCAAAGGCCTCTTTAGAGTCGCGAATACCGCACGCCTGTACCGTACAGCCAGGCGTCATGGCCTTCGGGTAAAAATACAGCAAGACATTTTTTTTACCTTTAAAGTCTGCCAGTGAGATCTTTTCATCGGCCTGATTTAACAGCGAAAATGCCGGCGCACTGCTTCCTAATGTGGGTAATTCCAAAACTTTCCCCTTATCATACTGGTGATTTATGGGTGGCTCGACCCGGCCGGTAACGCCGCCAGAGTCGACCACAATCGGCTGGTACTAGCCCGGTAATAGATGCGCTACAGCATCCCGCTCCTCGACCAACTCGGTCTGCGTAGCGGTCATTTTGGCGCGCGAAAAGTCATTGATCTCAAGCCCCTGAACGATCTGCCAATCACCGTCTTTACAGACGCATGGGAACGAATAGATAAGCCCAGCGGTAATGCCGTAGCTGCCGTCGCTGTAGACGCCCATGCTGACCCAATCAGCGGCGTCTGAACCGAGCGCCCAAGAACGCATATGGGCAATCGCAGCGTTCGCCGCAGAGGCCGCACTGGAGGCACCACGCGCCTTGATAATCGCCGCACCGCGCTGCTGAACCACCGGAATAAAGTCGTTTTCGTACCACGCTTGATCGACCAAATCCATCGCTGCCACGCCGTCGATCAGGCTGTGGTGTAAGTCGGGGTACTGGGTCGCCGAATGGTTACCCCAAATAGTCATACGCTTGACATCGTTGATACTCTTATCAGTTTTTTGCGCAATTTGAGTCATCGA
>CALGJN010000361.1:0-6571 GCA_937920185.1 uncultured Cellvibrionales bacterium
ACGGTCACCACCCCCGGCTGTCTTGGCGCCAATTCCCTCGACACTAAGGTCTGTAACGCCATGACAATTTGACTGCCGAGAACAATGGGGTCCTTGCCGGCATGGGGCGATGCACCGTGCGCTCCAACACCATGCACATAAATATCTACGGTATCCGCACCGGCGAATGGCGAGCCCTCGATCACGTTGACCACGCCCGCTGGCAGTGCCGAGGATACGTGAAAGGCCAGCGCGTAATCTGGCGTGCCAAAGCGCGCCCAAAGATCGTCTTCCATCATCGCGCGAGCGCCCAACACGCGCTCCTCAGCGGGCTGGCCGATCAACATCAGCGTCCCCGACCAGTCTTGCATTCTATCGCGCATCTGTTTGGCGGTGCCTATCAGACTGGTGATATGTACGTCGTGACCACAGGCGTGCATAACCGGAAATGTGTTGCCGGTCACCGGATCCAGTTGGCTTGCTTGAGAGGCATAATCGAGACCCGACTTTTCTTCTATCGGCAGGCCATCCATGTCCGCGCGCATCATTACCAATGGCCCTTCACCGTTTTTTAAAATCGCCACGATACCGGTACCACCGACATTTTCAGTGACCGTAAAACCATGGTTACGCAGCGCTTTGGCGAGCTTTTCTGCGGTGCGAAACTCGGCGAGGCTCAACTCCGGGTGGGCATGAAAATCTTCGAAAACGGTCTTTAAACGGTCGTCGTAATCGGCCTGTATCGATCGGCTCAAGTCGCGCTCCGCCGAGTGTGCCAGCGGCGCGCAACACAGGCTAAAGGCCGTGGCAATGATTGCCAATCGACAGAGCATGCGGGGGTTATAAAAAGCAGCCATACGCCTATATTCCATAAATTATGCGTTTTAAACATCTTAAACGGCGAGAGTTATGTTAAAACAATAGCACAAATTAATTTTTTACAATGAAATCCTCAACCCGGGTTGGGCGCTTTAGTGCTCAATGAATCGGCCCCGCCATGGCAAAGCGGATCGGTCAGTCGCAACGCCATCACGACTGGGACGACTGGGACGACTGGGACGACTGGGACGACTATAATAACCACGATCAGCTAACTCGGTAACCATTATGCTCGATACGCTTGCCGCCCTAGCAAAACGCTCCCAGGGGCTACAACCATTCGCCTATGGCGTCGCCGCGGCGTCCGTCGCGGGATTTTTAATGTCGCTAATCAGCGGCGATAGTAGTTCGCACAACCCATATTTAATCCCCTGTATCGTCGGCTTCTTGTGGTCACTGATAACGGTTTTATTGGCGTCATTGTTCAGCCGCGTACCGCCTGTTCCGGCGGATTCTTCGGGCCGTATTGCACGACTGAAAATCCGCTTTTGGCGCTTGCTCTATCACCTCGCGAGCGTTGTTTTTGTCTTGCTGACCGGCGCCGTATTGATCACCAGCTACCGCTTGCTAAGTATTGGGCTATCGGTCCCAGCAGCGTGAATCACTCGCCAGCGCTGCTTCTACAAAAACGCGCCCTGGTGCCTTGGGCTGTCGCACAGATCCCCGCATCACTGGCGACAGCGGCTTAACCAGGTTCGATATTCCGCCTCGACGCAATGGCGGTCGATGGGTCGCTCCCAGGGCTCTACGATCCAGCGATCGACGACTAGGTCGTAGGCTTCGATGGCCTCGCTCCCCTGCTGCAGCAACGCATGCACCCATCGCGAACGAGCGTCGCGCGCCACCACCGTGCCGGCAATCGATGGCCTAAGGCGCTCGGCAAAATAATACTCGCCAGAATCGGCACCAAAAGAGCGCAACTGCTCAAGCGCCTGCATCGACGGGCTATCAGCAGCTGAAGTCCGGGTCAAATCGATCAGGGGACGGGTTAAAAATGCCAATCCGATACGCCCACAGATATCGCCGATGCTCGCCGCGCTAAGTATCCCGCGACGGTTTTTACGTTGCGCGCGACACTCGGCGATTATTGCCCGCATAGTAACCACTGGCGTCGTCAATCAACTACCCTCGCTGCAGGTCGCATCGCCCGTTATAGCACCACCACTAGGCCGCTGCGCGGATCCATTTTGCCGACCACTAAATCAGCGTAGAGATCCTCCAGAGCTGAGAGCCCAGCAATTTTTTCAATTCGCATCCAAGCGCTGCTCTGTTGCATGCGCGCAGCGACAAATTTTCCGGAGCGCGCGGCAAAATCGTCTGCGCCCCAATCAGTTACACGCTTTTGTACATGCGCTGGGGCGAAGAAAAAATGACTGCGCTGTCGATTGATCTGCGCCGCCATCGCGCTGTTTTCCGCGAGACTCTCCCAATGGGTCATGCCGACGCTAATGCAACTGCGCAGGTTATCGCCTAGCGCCCCATGCAGCGTGCCAAGGACTTCGCGATTGCCCGCCATATCGATCATTACGCTGGGCTTATGGTCGGTCACTTGCGGTAAATCATCATAGCAGTGGACCTCGTGATAACAACCGAGCGCCGCCACAAAGTCGCGATTAGCGCGCGACGTGACCCCGACCAGCGCAGGGCTATGCGGTTGTTCGGCCAAGCCCTGGGCCGTGCCGATGGCGGTCTTACTCGATGCGCTAAGAATAATCACCTGCTCCGCGCCGTGGTAATCCGCATCTTGCAGCGCATCACACAGACAAAAAGCAGTCATGTGCAACGGCTGCAGCAGGGCGCGAATATTGTCCGTCGCGCGGTCGTAACCCGCCTCGGCCGAGAGCCGCTGGTAGTGATTGTAGACCGCGGGTAATTCTGCTCGATGAGCGGCGCCATCGACAAAGCGTTGCGCCGACAGGGCAACCGGCGACAACACCACAAAATCAGCCGGCGGCAAATAACCATAGACCCGTTCGCCAACATTCAAACCCTCGACCTTGGAGTCGATGATTTCGGCGGTTCCCCAAACCGGCAAGCAACCCCACTCACCATCTACATCATCGGCGGCTGGAAAAAATTTCCAATAGCCAATGGTATCGCCAGCCGCACCATAGGTGACGTTGTTGGCGGTGAACGCGAAGCGCTCAATACGCAGTAAAATATCGCCCGATTGCAATTGATCGCGGGCCAATCGCTGATCGCTGACGACTATCCGCGAGCGGGTTAAGTCGGTTTTGTAGGTTTGAAATTCACTCATTTTTTGGCTCCATCTGCCAGTTCGGCTGAGAACTGTTGAAGTTTGGCTACCGCGGGCATCACGCCTGCCTGTATACGGCGCATAATATCGGTCTTTTGCCGATCATCTCTATCCATCTCAGCGATCAGTTTGGCAAATCCATCGAGACGATTCTGTCTGCACCAACGGCGCAGGGCGTCGTCCTGAGACCAGTTGTATTGATTGATGATCATCGCCAGCGTCATGGGGATGAAATCAACGTCGTGATTGGGCGTCGGCACCAGCGCGCAGAGCCGGTTCTTTTCCGCTTCGTCGGCATAATTGGCCTCGACGTAGGCCGCCATCGAGGCGCTAAATGCCGGTTGATACGCACGAATCATCTGCGGTGTGATGCAGTCACCAGCGAACACCGGCGATGGTTTTTTACCACCGAAAGAACGCTCTAAACTGGCCGAACAATCAACGTGAATGTGCGCCGGGGTGGTGGCGATTTCACCCTCTTGAAGGACAATACGATAGCCCTCGATGGCGGTTACGTGACCGGCGCGAACAATATTTTTAATCCGTTGCAACTCGGCGACTTCGGCGCGACTGATGGTCGCCGCGTGAAACATTCGCGGCCGTGTCGCTGGATCCAAGCGCAGCAAGTAGCCGCACTCTTCGAGACGTTGAAACATATCGGCGATCGAGTTGGCGCTGCCAATCGACTCGTATTGGGCAGCAAGCGCACCCACCGATGTGCTAAAAAAGGCCTCGGTTGGCTGGGTGTTTGCACGGTCTAACAGCCACGCATCGCGGGCGCGAATCCAAGTGATTTCATCCGCATCGACGCCATTTTCAAGTAGATAAAGACAGGCATCTATACTGGTCTTACCTCCTCCGATCACGACATAGCCGGCCGGTTTTTCGGTAATGCTCGGCAGGTTGTTCAACGGCATAAACTGCGCGGCCGGCGCCACCGTAAAATTGGGCGTATGGGTCGATGGGACGGCGATGGTCATAAAGGTCGCATCGACTAATTTTCGATAGGACACCACGGTGCGCTTGCCCGTCAGTTTAGCGGTGAACTGCCCGTCGCCGTGATACTCGCACAGGGGAAAGTACCGAACTCGGCCGCTAGCGAGAAAGCGCTGGCGCATCACATCCTCAAAATAAGCACAGATTTCGGCGCCGGTGGCTAGATCACCCATGCCCTTGTTGAGACCGGTCATATCGATGTCGCCGCGGCTCAGTTCCTTGGAACTGACCCCAAAAAATGACGATGGTTGGTGCAAGGTAACAAAGGGGTACGCCATATTCCAATGGCCACCGGGTTTTGCGTAGCGATCGACAATAATAACGTTGGCGTCGGTTTCGCTCAACAAGGTGTCGACAAAGGCCATGCCAACGACACCACTGCCAATCACTAAGTAATCTGTTATTAAACTGTTGCTCATTGGTAAACCCTTAGGGCCCTGTCGGTTGCTAAATCAATGACATTAACTTTTTAACGCCGGTTGGCTATTGCGGTGATTTTTTACTCCGCGCTATTTTTTCTCCCAACTGTGCTGTCTCCCTGCTATTTTCTCTCCGAACTATTCTTTCTCCGAACTATTTTTTCTCCATGCTGCTTATACCAAAAGATGCCTTGCAACCAACAAATAAACATTGCACGTGCAACACCGACGATCGGAGATCGACGTACCCCATAACTCAAAATATGCGGGTATCGGGATCATTGTCAACGCACTTTCGGCTATTGGACAGCCAAAACGTGGGTTATTTTTCAACTCGCTCACTGTTCAGGGCGCACAACGTCCAACGCCGGTTGTGCGCGATAGATGGTGCGCCCAGCCTTGATGGTTTCTAAAACACGAATGGTCTGTATATCGGCGACCTCTTGGGTCAGTGGATTACGATCTAATATAACAAAATCGGCCTGCTTTCCAACCTTTAAGGAACCCTTTTCTCGCTCTTCGAAATGTTGGTATGCCGGCCATAAAGTCATCGCTTTGATGGCGTTCATAACGCTCAACCTATGTTCTTCACCGATCACGAAACCCGATCGGGTAGTGCGGTTGATGGCGCTGTGCATCACCCGCATCGAATCCGGAAAAGTTACCGGAGCATCCGAGTGAATGGAGAATTTTATGCCCCGCGCGACCAGCCAACCGGTGGGCGATATATTCACCGCCCGCGCCGGACCGGCGACTGAATCGCGATGCCAATCTCCCCAGTAGAACGTGTGCATTGGGTAGAGTGCCGGAAAAATATCTAACCGATGCAATGGCTCGAGCTGATCCTCGCGCAGATACTGGCCATGAATTAATACCGTTCGACGCGCTTGCCCTGGGTGGGCGCGATGCGCACGCGCAACCGCATCGAGCAATTGATCGATGGCCGCATCACCATTGGCGTGCGCCAGTACCTGCCAGTTATTGCGGTAGGCGAAGTCCAGCCAAGCGCGCGCCTCGGCGTCGGTAAAAGCACCATAACCAACATAGTCATCGCCGCGATTGACTGGAGGGCGATGATAGGGTTGCCGAAACCATGCGGTCTTGCCCTGCGGCGAGCCGTCGAAACTGAGTTTGACGCCACCGATACGAAAATTGTTGACGTAGTCGCGCGTCTGCAACGGGCCATAAATTAGCGAGTCCGGTGCGACAGTCGTGAGGTCGGGATAGGCAACCACGTCGACGTCGAATACCTTGTCACGCGCCATCGCCGCCAACCGCTTCAAAGTCGCTGGGTCGGTGCGACCATCCTGCACGGTGGTGAATCCGTTGGCGGTATACAACGCCTCCCCAGCTTTGAGGGCCGCCCTGTATTGGCCATCCGAGAATTTTGGCAGCAACTTAAAAAGCGCGAAAAAATGCGCATTTTCCTCCAATACACCGTTGGGTGTTTGGCCATCTGCTCCGCGTTCAATCACACCGCCGTCGGGATTCACCGACTGCGCATCGATACCCACCATCGCCAGCGCTTGACTGTTGTAGACCCCGAGGTGCCAAGATTGATGCACGGCGATCACCGGAAACTCCGTCGACACCGCGTCTAATTCCTCGCGAGTGGGATGACGTTGTTCTGCCAACTGCGAGTCATCGTAGTTAACGCCCAAAACCAAACCGTGATCCTTGGCGACCGACGAATGCGCCAAATAATCCCGCAAAACGCCCTGCAAATCGGCAATATTATTCACCGGCCCATCGGGTGGACCCATTAGATTGGCAGATACCGCCTGAATCGCCACCCCCGAGAGGTGGCTGTGGGCATCGACAAAACCCGGCAGCAGCGCTTTGCCCTGAAGATCGATCACTTGGGTTTGAGCGCCGCGATAGTGTTGCATCTGGCGATTCGAGCCGAGGGCAAGGATTCGACCGTTAGCCACCGCCAGAGCTTCGACGGTGCCGAGACTATCCTCGACGGTGATCACCTGTCCGTTAATAAAAAGATGCGTCGCTTGAAACTCTGCGACACGGTCACCGCAGGCGGCCAGCA